>NZ_VRVF01000210.1:0-579 GCF_008040045.1 Methylobacterium sp. WL8
GGCATCGTCGGGATGGTGTCGTCCTCGGCGACCGAACTGCAGGCCACCGCCCGGACCCTGACCGCGACCGCCGCCGAGACCGCGGGCCAGTCCACCACGGTGGCGGCGGCCGCCGAGGAGGCCGGCACCAACGTCACCACGGTGGCGGCGGCCGCCGAAGAACTCGGCGCGTCGGTGCTGGAGATCGGGCGCCAGGTCGGCGGCTCGGCCGCCCTCGCCCACGCGGCGGTGCACGAGGCCGACCAGACCGGCGCCCTGGTGCAGGCGCTGAGCGCTGCGGTCTCGCGCATCGGCGACGTGGTCGGGCTGATCTCGAACATCGCCGGGCAGACCAACCTTCTGGCGCTCAACGCCACCATCGAGGCGGCGCGCGCAGGCGCCGCCGGCAAGGGCTTCGCCGTGGTGGCGGCGGAGGTGAAGGCGCTGGCCGAACAGACGGCCAAGGCCACGAGCGAGATCTCGGGTCAGATCGCGCAGATCCAGACCTCGACCGGTCAGGCGGTCGCCTCGATCGGGGGGATGACCGGGCGCATCCGCCAGATCAGCGACGTGGCGACCTCGATCGCGGCGGCGGTGGAG
>NZ_VRVF01000211.1:0-569 GCF_008040045.1 Methylobacterium sp. WL8
CTTCAGACGGTCGACTACGCCAACACGCGCTATTCCAAGCTCGACCAGATCAACGCCGGAAACGTCAAGAACCTCCAGGTCGCCTGGACCTTCTCGACCGGCGTGCTGCGCGGCCACGAGGGCTCGCCGCTCGTCGTCGGCAACATGATGTACGTCCACACCCCCTTCCCGAACATCGTCTACGCGCTCGACCTCGACCACGAGGCCAAGATCGTGTGGAAGTACGAGCCCAAGCAGGATCCGTCGGTGATCCCGGTGATGTGCTGCGACACGGTCAACCGTGGCCTGGCCTACTCCGACAACGCCATCATCCTGCACCAGGCCGACACCACGGTCGTGTCGCTCGACGCCAAGACCGGCAAGGTCAACTGGTCGGTCGTGAACGGCGACCCGAAGAAGGGCGAGACCAACACCGCCACGGTCCTGCCGGTGAAGGACAAGATCATCGTCGGCATCTCGGGCGGCGAGTTCGGCGTGCAGTGCCACGTGACCGCCTACGACGCCAAGACCGGCAAGAAGGTCTGGCGCGGCTACTCGATCGGCCCGGACGACCAGATGCTGGTCGACCC
>NZ_VRVF01000212.1:0-554 GCF_008040045.1 Methylobacterium sp. WL8
TGCTCGTCGTGTAGAGGTCGTCGCCCGTGCTCGCGTCGCGGAAGTGGAACGTGTCTGTTGGAGCCGAGGCAGTCGGCGCGCTCGCATAGGCCCGGATATAATCGATGGTCATCTGCGCCGGCACTGGCGTTGATACGTCCGGGTCGCCGGCCCAGGCGCCGCCGACGGCGAGGTTGGCGATCATATACATCGGCTTGTTCAAGTCGGCAGGCGTGGCGGCCTGGAAGGTCGGCTGCCCGTCGTAGTACCAGGTGATGGTGTCGGGTTCCCAGTCGACGCCATAGGTGTGGTAGCCCGACGTCATGTCGGACACGGTGACGTTGGCCTCGTTCAAGTAGTGAGTGTCGTCGACTTTCCAGTCGCCAGAGACCTGGCTGTGGACCGTGTTGCGCAGCGTGTTCGGTTCGCTGCCGATCATCTCCATCACGTCGAGTTCCGGCGGCCAGCTCCCGTCCTCCGGCAGCATCCAGAATGCCGGCCATAGGCCATGACCGGCCGGGAGTTCTGCCCGCATTTCGAAGTAGCCGTAGGTCTGGCTGAACTCGTGATAGGTG
>NZ_VRVF01000213.1:0-536 GCF_008040045.1 Methylobacterium sp. WL8
CTCTCATACACCTTGATATAATTGTCAATCATAACATTGTGATCAAATTTGGAAAAAGCTTCTAAGACATGCGCCTTTAACGAATTATAGCTCTGCAAGGAATTTGATAGATCAAGTATTATCTTTGCAACCTCTTCTACATCGATCGCCCAATCATTGAGTTGATGGACCCGGCCTGCCATTCCAGTCTTGGTTGCAAGCATGTTGCTTACTTCTCCAATATCACTGGCAATGACAGGTTTTCCGACACTCAAACATTCGATTAGTACAAGTGGGCAACTCTCCCCGCGAAAGGTTGAAGTAATCAAACCGACATCTGCTATGTTGAAGAAATCACGAACATTTACTTGAAAGCCAAGAAGATGGATAAAATTTGGCAGATTGGAGCTGTTAAGCCGTTCATACTCAGGTCCGTCACCCACCATGATAAGTTGGATCACACGTTTCGAACTAGCATTGGCCAAAGTTACCGCATCCACTGCCTCCTGCCAACCTTTTTCAGCAACAGCACGAGATGCAATACATATTATAAAATC
>NZ_VRVF01000214.1:0-534 GCF_008040045.1 Methylobacterium sp. WL8
ACCACCTCGACCACGAAGGTGCGAAAGGCCGCGACCGCGTCCTGCGTCGCCGGTTCCTCCGCCACCATCGCCGTCGCGGGTCCGCCGCGCAGGGCATGGCCGACCCAGCCGCCGGCACCGCCGAGCGCAAGGCAGAGCACGGCTGCAGCCGCCATGGGGAACCAGCCCCCGCCGACGAACCGACGTCGCGGGCGAATGTTGGCCACCCGGAGCCGTGCCGGGATCGCCTCCTCGGCGATCGGCGCGAGGCGGTCGCGCAGGCGCTCGTGCAGGGCCCGGTCGGCAGAGACCTCGGCCGCGCGCGCCGGGTTGCCGACGAGCCACGCCTCGACGAGCGCGCGCCGCTCCGGTTCCAGGCGGCCGTCGATCAGGCCGTGCAGGTCGTCCTCGCCGACCGGGCGGGGATCCCCGCTCATTTCACCCTCCTCAAGAGGCCGGTCCGGCCAGTTTCCAGAAAACTTCGCATCCGCGTCCGCGCCCGGCTCAACCGGGACATCACGGTGCCGAGCGGTACGCCAAGCACCTGGGCCGCCT
>NZ_VRVF01000215.1:0-471 GCF_008040045.1 Methylobacterium sp. WL8
CCATAGATCAAGACCATTTATATTTGAAAAAAATGGGTTGCGTCTTTAAAGATCAGATAGAGACCGGTGAAAAACTATTCTCTAGTTTAAAGGCTGTGGAGCTATCTATAAATAAATCGATGAGTGGATATATTAAGATAGAAGATTTATTAACCCCCATAGAGGAAATCAGATATGGACTTGCCGAATTATCTAACCGAGGGTTAAGCAGTATTGTAGTCAAAGAGAGTACTTCCGGTGATGCTATGGCACTTTTATCTCTAGCCAATGCCTTTGGATACATTCCTAGCTATTTTTTACCTTGTAACACATACGTGCGAACTAAAAAGCTCTCATTTTTTAGCAGAAAGCGGGTCAACCTAAGTGACTTTGATTTAATTCTAAGTTCAGGACTGCTCTCGTTAGAGTGGTACGCATCAAAGGCTGGCATCAATGCATGTATTGATGTTTTCTTAGATCATTATTTCAGTG
>NZ_VRVF01000216.1:0-446 GCF_008040045.1 Methylobacterium sp. WL8
TAGAAATCCTAGTAATTTAGCGATTCTAGATGACGCGGAGTGGCTTAATCTTCGCATGTGCGGCGACTGGATATTCTATCTTTCAGTGATCCGCGGCGGGCTAGTTGGGTATACATCCTCAACAACGAATTTTTATAGGCAGCACGCAAACAATACATCAGTAAATACACACGATAAAGACATTTACTATAAAGAACATGCCACCGTAGCACATTATATAGCAAGGATGTATAACGTTAGTGATCGTGCACTTCATAAAAATGAGGCGGTACTTTATAAGCACTGGTGCTTAAAACGGGGCAATAATTCGCAAGTCGAGTTTGAAAAATTATTTGATCTAAATGTTATTATTAATGCAAAATCTTTGCGTCAGACGAATGTTGCTATTGCAGCATATGCGATGGTCTCCGGCGGAGGCGAAACGTTCCCAATACTTATTGCAAACC
>NZ_VRVF01000217.1:0-338 GCF_008040045.1 Methylobacterium sp. WL8
AGCGGTCCTTCGCCTGGGCGACGCGCTGTCGGCGCCTGGTCAAGGATTACGAACGTTATGCCAGCACGCTGGCAGGACTTCATATGGTCGCCTTCGTCTGTCTCATGCTGAAACAGGCAGAACGACTGATGACAGGTTCATAACACACTCTAGCCTGTTGTTGGTCACATTTTCTTGACGCGAGCCGGTCTCCACCTCGCTTGAAAATGCTCTAGCAGGCTGCTGCAGAAGTCGCTGGCAGGCTTGTCGCGGAGATGATTCACTCTGTTAGAGGCAGGGGTGGGATCAGGCGATGCGCGGGCGCGGAGATCGGTCGGAGAACCTGTTCAGCTACGTCC
>NZ_VRVF01000218.1:0-290 GCF_008040045.1 Methylobacterium sp. WL8
AAGCAGCGGCTCAATCACCGCCCACTCCGCATCCGTCAGGTCAAACCGCGCCATCCTCGGTCCTCCATTCGGAAAACCAACGACCCACCGCCCAAACCGTGCCAACCGTTATGGGTTCACGACCTAGAGCATCTTCTGAAATCTCTAGATCACAGAAGATGCTCTAGAGGCTGTTATGAACTGAAAGGGTGTGGTTTGCGTTTTTGGGCATGAGCGCAGGTCGTGCCGGCTATCCCTCTGACGTGTCCGATGAGGAATGGGCGCTGGTTGCGCCGTATCTGGCGTTGTTG
>NZ_VRVF01000219.1:0-254 GCF_008040045.1 Methylobacterium sp. WL8
GGCCCTGCGCCGATCCCTCGACATCCGCAGGCAGGCGCGGACCGCACGAACCCGCTTCCGCCGCGATCCCGACGCCTACCTCACCGCCCTCGAACAACAGGCCCAACAGCCAATTCTGCCGTCCTAGAAAAAAAGCGATCGGCATCTTTGCGGAGATGCCCAAGTGACGTTCGCCTTCATCGAGCAGCATGCGAGCACCTGGCCGGTGCGTCTCATGTGCCGCGTGCTCGAAGTCTCTCACAGCGGCTACTACG
>NZ_VRVF01000021.1:0-67341 GCF_008040045.1 Methylobacterium sp. WL8
ACACTGTCCGGCACGACGACCACGGTCTGAGGCACCTCGCGAAGAGGCGTGTCGGTACGTGTCGCGCTGACGCTCTCACGAGCAAGGTAGCCATCCACCTTGCGGGGCGGCCCGTTAGCCGTTCCGCTATTGCCTACGACGGACAGCTCGTCGAGCTGCACCTCCTGCGAAGCGTCAGTTGCAAGCTGGGCTACCGCAGAACTGGGTCCGAAGCTAACTAGCGAGCCTGATTGGGCCAATAATACTAATGCGGTTGACGCTGCGAGATGGATTACGCTTCGGAATTTTGGGTGCGGAAGAGTCACAGACGATAACCAACCTTTATTGAGGCGGCTTCGTTACAATCCAGAAACAAAATCGGTCAAGGCGGCATTAATCTATGTGAACACGAGTTGTTTGTAGAAGCTTCAATGTGGGCCATGATGCGTCTGGAATCATTCTAAAAAGCCAGCCCTTATGCATTCGCGTGTGGCCCTAGCGTGACAGTGATCAGGGCGATTGAGGAGCAACGATAAGTCGAGACCCGTCCGCTCTACGACTGGCTTGGGTGAATAGTCGCCGGTCCACTTTCGGCCGGTTTCTTGGCGATGCAGACGCCCAGAGAGCAGGACAGGCCGGCCTCTTAGCCGAGTTTCCCCCTGCGCAGGATACGGCCCGTTGACAACATCGTTCGCGCGTGAATGATTAAGGTCTGAACGGAGCAGCGGTCAGTGCCGACGTCGACGAAGCAAACTCGCCTGCGGCTGGACGACCAGCTTTGCTTCGCCCTCTACGCAGCGACGAACTCGGTCGTGCGCGCCTACCGGCCGTTGCTGGGCGAGCTAGGGCTCACCTACCCGCAGTACCTTGTCATGCTGGCGCTCTGGCAGGACGGCGTGACGGCGGTGCACGACCTGGCTGCCCGGCTGCAACTCACGTCCAGCGCAATCACGCCCCTAGTCGACCGGCTGGAGGCGGCGGGCTTCGTCACCCGGACCCGCGCGGTGGACCGGCGCATCGTCCTCGTCGCCCTGACGGAGATGGGCCGGTTGCTTGAGGACCAAGTCGCGACGGCGCAGCAGGCCGTAGTCTGTCGCACCGGCCTCGGCGACCGCGAACTCGCCGACCTACGCCAGGAGTTGAAGGATCTCGCCGACCGCGTCGCCGCAGCGGGCATGGCCCAGGGCGACGAGCCGGGCTGAGAATGCCCCGCACGCAGACGTGCGGACGAGGCTTCCCGCGGCAACGAACCGATACGCAAGGGTTCAACGGCGGCTTGGCCGGCGGCCCAGGCGAATAAATCGAGGGCCATGCGCAACTGCAGGCGCCTTCCATCCTGTCGGCTCGCGATGAGCCGGACGATGCCCGCACGCCATGCGGGTCGAATACGAGGAGGATACATGGACGCGCAAGCGACCGGGGATCCGGGGGGCGGCCAGCCCTGGGGACCCCACAACACGGTGACGGTGGTCGACCCGTCCCCGGTGAACTGGCTTTCCATCACCTGGAACACGATGGAGGAAGCCAACCGCGTCGACCACGACGGCATCGGCCAGCCGAGCCTCGCCGAGAGCTGGCGCTGGCTCGATGGCGAAACCCTCGAACTCAAGATGCGGGACGCGGTCTACCAGGACGGCGAACCCTTCAACGCTGCGATGTTCAAGCTCGGGTTCGACAAGGTCCAGGAATGGACCAACCCGCACCCGCCTGGCGCTTTCCTTAACTTCGCCCGGGACGTGACTTGCGAGACGGTCGACGACCGCACCGTGCGAATGCGCTTCCCCGGAGGCGACTCAGCGGCGCTGATGAAGCTGCGCGGCATGCACCTGCCCTCGACGCGGTTCTGGAACGAGTGGGGCTTCGTTGACCCAAAGACGGGGTCGGCAGAAGGCCATTGGTGAGTGATCGACGCGCCTGGTCCGTGGGGGACTGGCCCGTTTGTGCTCACCGAGGGCGTCTCGCTCATCGATAGCCGCTCCGACCGCGTGGTCATGGAGCCCAACCCGACGTACTGGAACCCGGCTCGCAGGCCGACGGTCCGGATCGTCTACGACAACGTCATCGGCAAGGACGTGGGCATCAAGTCGGTCGCGGTCGGTGACGGCCAGGTCGACGTCGTGTTCGACCTGACGCCGGACGAGGCGAAGTCCTTCCCGGACAGTGCGCACGGGAGAATCCAGACGAAGAAAGCGAAGGCGATCCTCACAGGCGTCTTCAACGAGAACCGTCCGGACTCGCCTTGGCGCAACCCGAAGGCCCGCCGGGCGATCAACCTCGCCATCGATCAGGCCTTCGTGCTGGAGCACGGAGCGCATGGCTACGGCACGGTGATCCCAGCCTTCATACAGCCCGGCCGCTACGGCGCAGATCCGGACTTGAAGCCGATGCCGCACGACCCCGAGGGTGCCAGACGCACGCTCGACGGCCTGGGGCTCGGGGGAAGGGAACTGGTCTTCGTCGCCTCACCCGCCTGGAAGGGCGTAGTGGACGCCATCGGCCAGTGCCTTGCTAAGGTCGGCCTGGGCTACCGCTTCGTCAGCGCCAAGGACGAAACGCCGGCCGAGTTCGACGTCAAGCTCGAATGGTACTTCGACTGGACGCCGCAATATCCGGTGGCGTGCGTGCACCGGGAGTTCTTCGGACGTGACGCGACCCTGCGCCAGGGTCCGGAGGATCCGAAGTTCGACGCCCTCTACGAGAAGCTCCTGCATACGCCGGAGACCGAAACGGAGGGGGTGGTTCGCGAGGTGGAGCGCTACCTGCAGAACGAGGCCAAAGCCCTGTTCCTGTACGCGCCCTACACGCTGTTCGCGGTGTCGAACCGGGTGGAGTTCACCCCCTACGACACCTGCATGTCCGAACTCGCCGAGACCCGGATCAAGGGTTGAGGCGGAAGGCGGCGCGGGGTTTCCCGCGCCGCCACCTCTCGCGGGCATGAAGGCCATATGATCGTCGCCACCGCCGGGCATATCGACCACGGCAAGACCGCGCTGGTGAAAGCCCTCACCGGCATCGACGCCGACCGGCTGCCGGAAGAGAAGGCCCGAGGGATCACCCTCGACCTGGGCTTCGCTTACGCGCCGAAAGGCGGTCGCCTCCGTATCCCGCTCGGCTTCGTCGATGTTCCCGGCCACGAGCGGTTGGTGCGCACCATGGTGGCAGGAGCCACCGGCGTAGCCTGCGCGTTGCTCGTGGTCGCCGCCGACGACGGGGTGATGCCCCAGACCCGCGAGCACGCCGCCATCCTCGACCTTCTCGGCGTCGACCGCGGCGTCGTCGCCATTACGAAGGCCGACCGCGTCGATCCGGACCGTGTTGCGGCGGTGACCGCGGAGATCCACGCCCTCCTCGCCGAAACTGGGCTCGCAGCAGCGCCGATCGTCGCCTGCTCCGCGCTGACGGGATCGGGCATCGATGACCTAGCCCGCTTGTTGGAGGCCGCGGCGGCCTCCCATGCACCGGCAGGTGCGGATCGCGACTTCCGGCTTGCCGTCGACCGGCGCTTCACCGTGTCCGGTGCCGGTGTGGTCGTGACCGGGGCGGTGCACGCGGGCACGGTACGCGTGGGAGATCGGCTCCTCGTCTCGCCAGGCGGGCGCGAAGTTCGGGTGCGCGGTGTGCGCGTCCATGACACGGTTGCCGAGACCGCGTGCGCCGGGGAGCGCTGCGCCCTGAACTTAGTCGGTCCGCGCCTAACCCTCGACGATGTGGGTCGGGGCACGTGGATCCTCGCACCGTTCCTGCACGGACCAGCGACCCGCCTTGACGTTTCCATGCGCGTGCTGCAGCACGAGGGTCGGCCCCTGCGCCACCGTACACCGGTGCATCTTCATCTCGGCGCGGCCGCGGTGACGGGACGGTTGCTCTTCCCTGGAGCCGGATCGGTCGAACCCGGCGCGTCCGCCCAGGCGGTAATCACGCTCGACCGCGAGATCGGCGCCCTAGCCGGGGACCGCTTCGTCCTGCGCGACGTCTCGGCTGTGCGCACGCTCGGGGGTGGTCGAGTGATAGACCTGGACGGACCGCGCCAGGGCACTTGGACGCCGGAACGCCGGGCGGTCGTCAACGCACTCGACACCCCGGACGACGGTCACGCCCTTCGAGGTCTCCTCGCCTCATCCCGCCCTGGAGTCGACCTCGCCCGCCTCGGCCGCCTTCGCAACCTGCCCGCGGCCACTCTTGATGCGCTCGTTGCGGATGCGGGGGCGGTCGTTGCAGAGGATGGCCGGCAGCTCGCGTTCCAGGGTTCACGGATCGAGGCGCTGGCCGCGTGCGTGGTGTCCGAACTCGCCCAGACGCACATGGCGCAGCCTGACAACCCCGGGCTTACGCGCGATGAGATTGCGGCGACGGTAGAGGCCGGGGACCGTTCGGCCGTCGCGGCCGCCCTCGATGGCCTCGTCCGGGAGGAACTGGTCTTGCGCCGCGGCTCGGTCCTGCACCTGCCCGGCCACACGGCGCGCCTTCGTCCGGCCGACGCTGTCGTCTACAATGCCGTTTACGCTTTGCTGAAGGAGGCGGGCTTGGACCAGCCCCGTCTCACCGTCCTCGCCGACCGCCTAGGCCGCGAGCCGAACGATCTCAGAAACCTCCTCGACAAGGTCGGCCGCCTCGGCTGGCTTCAGCGCATCTCGAAGAGCTACTACGCGTTGCCGGAGGCGGTCGCCGAACTGGCACGGATCGCGGACGCGGTGGCAAGCGAGCATCCCGAGGGCCTGCTGACGGTCGGGCGATTCCGCGAGACCGCCGGCATCGGTCGCAACATGACCATGCCGCTCCTTGAGTTCTTTGACGCGAGGGGTTTCACGGTGCGGATCGCGGAGGGACGTCGCATCAGGGGCGACTGGTGCGTTCTGGCCCCCTCGAACTTGTAGTCATGGCAGTCCAACAGCGACGCCGCCGATCCGTTTTCGGTCGGATATGCGAAGTCTTCTCGCCCGACCCAAACGGACATCATTTCGTGAATTCGGCGACGGGGAAACCGCATGAAAGAAGCTGCCCGGACCGAGCCCGGGCAGCCTCGACAAGCCGCGTCGATGCGAGAGTTACTTCGGCATCAGGACGGTATCGACGACGTGGATCACGCCGTTCGACTGCATCACGTCGGCGATGGTGACGGTGGACATGCCACCCTTGCCGTCGACGAGTTCGATCTTGCCGCCCTTCTCCTCAGCGGTCAGGCTACCGCCCTCGACCGTCTTCAGCATGGCCTTGCCGCCGCCGGCCTTGATCGCCTTCTGGAGATCGGCCGCCGTCATCGTACCGGCCACCACGTGGTAGGTCAGGATTTTGGTCAGCGTCGCCTTGTTCTCCGGCTTCACCAGCGTGTCGACCGTGCCGGCCGGCAGCTTTGCGAAGGCGGCATTCGTGGGCGCGAACACCGTGAACGGACCCTTGCCCGAAAGCGTGTCGACGAGACCGGCAGCCTTCACGGCCGCGACCAGGGTGGTGTGGTCCTTCGAGTTGACCGCGTTCTCGACGATGGTTTTCGACGGGTACATCGGTGCGCCGCCGACCATCACCGTCTTCTCTTCCGCCGCCTGGGCCGCCGTGCCGAACGCGCCGACGCCGCTCAGCGCCATGGCGAGGGTAAGGCTTGCGACCTTGAACATGCGAGTCATGCGTATCTCCGAGCTGCGAATCCGTCATGCGGGTTCGGAGCTCGTTACGGACGTTCGCAGAGAAAGGTTTCAGGCTGATGTCGCGGAGCGGGGTACGACGCCTCGACATCCGCCCCCTTAAGTGGAACGCGGCCGGTCGTCGTTGTCATGGATCTCTGCGACCGGATGCGGGAGGATGACGGGGACGAGATTCAGTTCGAGGTCCGTGTGGTGATGGCACGGTCAACGTTCATATGCGCTGACCAGTCCTTGGTGCCGTCCTGGCCCTTAAGTGCGCGTCCGCACGGAACAACGGAGGCCTATCCTCGGCCATATCGAAGTGGGTCAGGCGGCCTCGATGATGGACCTGATGCGCATCTTAGCTGTGCGGACCGACGTCCGCTTTCGGCAAAGACGAAATTTGCGCGCTATGGCGTGGTTGGGTCGGAAGGAGACCGCCCGCTTTTGCGAACAGTCTGGTTCGAAGCAGACATTCCCCTCAAGGTCAGGTCCGGCCATTCCTGATTGCCCAGCGAGGTGCCGTGATGGATTGAAAGCAGCTTTTCGAGGGTACCCTGTCTAGGCATCGTATGGGTCTGAGCTGGTGGCGGTGTACCAGCTACCAGTCTCCGCTCTCGCCGCCACGAACACGGGTCGCCAACGCCAGTTCGAAGCCCGATTGGTCCGCCCAATCGGGAAGTCAGTGAAACCGGTTTCATTGGGATGCGGCGTAGGTAGATGGCCCATCGGCCGGGATTGATAATTGCTACACCGGGCTGCTACACCGTGAGAGCAGCGCTCCTGTCTAAGTCGTTGATTTCACTGATTCTCGCGGCCGGGGACGATTGTCCCACCCCTTCCGCCACTCCAAAGGTCGCCCGCGTGATCTTTCGGTGGCGAAAGGCGAGCGCCCTATCGCCATGCCGTGATTTCTTTCCGGCAGATCGATCCCTTGGTTCAAGGACGAACGCCGACGACCCTGCGCCGGGAACGAGTCCTCGCGGCGGGCGCTATACTCGCTTGTCCCTCACCTCGGACGCTCCCGCCTTGGATAAGTTCGCCTACTACCTCGTCACGTTGCTCGAATCCGCGCTGGGCGTCTTCGGCGTGCGGTCCTTCTACGATCAGCCGCGCTACGCCGTCGTCGAGCGGCTCGAGCGCGGCGTCGAGATCCGGTCGTACGAGGCGCGGGTCGCCGTCGAGACCGATGCACGTGGCCAGGGGGACGGCGAGGCGTTCGGGCGGCTGTTCCGCTACATCACCGGTGCGAACCGGGACGGCGGGCGCATCGCCATGACGGCGCCGGTGGAGACGGCGGGACGTCGGATCGCGATGACGGTGCCCGTCGAGCAGGGCCCCGCCGGGACGATGCGGTTCTTCCTGCCTCACGACGTCGCGCGCGCCGGCGCTCCGGAACCCACCGAGGCCGGCGTCCGGCTGGTTCGCCTTCCGCCCGAGCGGATCGCGGCGCTGCAGTTTTCGGGCACCATCACGCCGCAGGCGCGGTCGGAGCAGGAGCGCATCCTCGCGGACGTGCTGGCGAAGGCGGGCCGCCGGACCGAGGACGTCCCGCTCCTCATGGGCTACGACCCGCCCTTCGCGATCCCGTTCCTGCGCCGGAACGAGGTGGCCGTGCGGCTGCCGGCCAATTGAGACCGGCGCCGCCGGGATCGGCCGGCGGCGCCAGAGGGGACTTTCGTTCCGCGCCGAGCTTGGCGCGGCCATCGAGGCCGTTGAGTCGGTTCACGTGAGCTGCGCCCGGCGGCCCCTCGACAGGCCTCTCGGGCGAGCCCCGTCCCACCGGATGGCGGGACGGGGGCGCGGGCTGCAGCGCCCTGGTCGATCAGGCGGCCATCGGCCCCTGGCGCCGGTGGCCCTTCACGTCGTAGCGGTCGAGCATCATCACCTTGTCCCAGACCCGGACGAAGTCGGCCACGAAGCGCCTCTGGCCGTCGCTGCCGGCGTAGGCGTCGGCGATGTTGCGCAGCTGCGCGTTCGACCCGAAGACGAGGTCGTTGCGCGTGGCCTCGTACTTGGCCTGCCCGCTCTCGCGGTCCTTCAAGGCGAAGGACGTGCCTGCCGCGTCGGCCTTCTCCCAGATCAGGTTGGTGTCGGTCAGGGTCCGGAAGAAGTCCGTCGTCAGCACGCCGACCCGGTCGGTGAAGACGCCCCGGGTCGAGCCGTCGTGGTTGGCGTTCAGCGCCCGCAGGCCGCCGGTCAGGACCACCCATTCCGGCGCGGTCAGCGTCAGCAGGTTGGCCTTGTCGAGGAACATCTCCTCCGGCGAAAGGCGGGGCGCCATCGCCGCGAACCCGTCGTCGACGTAGTTGCGGAAGCCGTCCGCGACCGGCTTCAGCCAGGTGAACATCTCCACGTCGGTGAGCGCCTGCGTGGTGTCGACGCGGCCCGGCGTGAACGGCACGCGCGCCTCGACCCCGGCGTCCCGGGCCGCCTTCTCCACGGCGACGCAGCCTGCGAGCACGATCAGGTCGGCGAGCGAGACCTGCTTGCCGTCGCCGCGGCCACCGTTGAACCCGGACATCACCCCGCGGAGCGCCTCGACCACGGGTACGGCCCGGCGGTTGACGGCCCAGTCTTTCTGCGGCGCTAAGGCGAGGCGGGCGCCGTTGGCGCCGCCGCGCTTGTCGCTGTCGCGGTAGGTCGAGGCCGCCGAGAAGGCGGTGAAGGCGAGGTCCGAGACCGAAAGACCCGTGGCCAGGATCGCCTGCTTGAGGGCGGCGATCTCGGCCTCCCCCACCGGGGCGTAGGCGGCATCGGGGATCGGATCCTGCCAAAGCAGGCCGTCCTCGATCGTCGCTTCCGGGCCGAGGTAGCGGTGCTTGGGGCCCATGTCGCGGTGGGTCAGCTTGTACCACGCCTTGGAGAAGGCCTGGGTGAAGGCGTCGAAGTCGCCGAGGAACTTCTCGCAGACCTTGCGGTACTCGGGATCGACCTTGAGGGCGATGTCGGAGGTCATCATCATCAAGGGATGCGACTGGCCCGCGACGTGGGCGTCGGGGGTCCGCGGCGCGTTCGGGTCCTTCGGCGTCCATTGCAGGGCGCCGGCCGGGCTCTTGGTCTGCTCCCAGTCGAACTTGAAGAGGTTCTCCAGGTAGGCGTTGTCCCACTTCGTCGGGTCGGGGGTCCAGCTCCCCTCGATGCCGTTGGTCATCGTGTCCTTGCCGGCGCCCTTCGGGTTGTGCCAGCCGAGGCCCATCGCCTCCATCGGCGCCATCTCCGGCGGCGGCCCGATCTCCTTGGCCGGGACCATGCCGTGGCTCTTGCCGAAGGCGTGGCCGCCGGCGATCAGCGCGACGGTCTCCTCGTCGTTCATCGCCATGCGGGTGAAGGTCACCCGGATGTCGTTGGCCGATCCCTGCGGGTCGCCGTTGGCGTAGGGGCCTTCCGGGTTCACGTAGATCAGCGCCTGGTGCGAGGCGGCGAGCGGGTTCTCCAGGTCGTACTCGGCGTCGCCGTTCTTCCCGCGCCAGCGCTTGTCGCGGTTGACCATCTCGTCGAAGCTCGAGACCGAGCCCATCTCGACGACCTCGGGACCCCAGTAGGTCGCGTCGTCCGCCTCCCAGGCGTCGAGGCGCCCGCCGGCGAAGCCGTAGGTCGGCAGGCCCATGATCTCCAGGGCGCAATTGCCGGTGAGCACCATCAGGTCGGCCCAGGAGAGGGCGTTGCCGTACTTGTGCTTGATCGGCTGCAGCAGGCGGCGCGACTTGTCGGTGTTGCCGTTGTCCCACCAGCTCGAGATCGGCGCGAAGCGCTGCATCCCGGTGCCGGCGCCGCCGCGCCCGTCCGCGATGCGGTAGGTGCCGGCCGAGTGCCAGGCCATGCGGATCATCTGCGGGCCGTAATTGCCGTAATCGGACGGCCACCACGACACCGACGAGGTCAGGAACTGCTTGATGTCGCCTTTCAGCGCGTCGAGGTCGATCGCCTGGAAGGCGGCCGCGTAGTCGAAGTCGGGTCCGAGCGGGTCGGCCGCGAGCCCGTTCTGATGCAGCAGCTCGACCCGTAGCCGGTGCGGATACCAGTTCTCCAGGGCAGGACGGCTGCCGAAGGCCCCGCCGATGCGGTCGCCTCCGAACGGGCACTGGCCCGCCATCGGGTAGGAATCGGTGTTGGTCTTGTCGATCGTCGTCGTGCTCATCAACATCCCCCGTGGCGCAGGACCGGCGGCGCCGGGCGTGCCGCTCTCGCGACATGCCACGCTTCTACGATCCTGCATCGCGAGCGACATCAGGCGCCCGCGTCGAAAATCAAGGTGCCGCCGCCTGCGCGCGCGCGACGGCCGCGGATGCGCCTAGGAACGAAGCGCCTCACGTTTGCGCGAGCCGATCGTGGACAATTCAAACGCCCGCTGGGGTTCGGCCAATCACGGCGCGCAGCGGATCGCCGCCCGCGCCGTCCGGGACGACGACCTGCATGGCGATCTCCGGGAAACCGGCATGGCGCAGGTAGAGTGCGATGAGCCGCGCCTGGTCGTCCCCACGCACCGCCTGCCAGATCGCCACCGCCTTGGTCGGGAAGCAGCGATTGGAGAAGGTGACGATGACGGGCGCGCCCGGCACGAGCACCCGGGCGACCTCGCGCAGGACGGCGACGGGATCCTGCAGGTACTGCACGCCGACGCAGATCAGGACGGCGTCGACGCTCGCGGTCGCGATCGGCAGCGACGGGTCGCCGTTGAGGTCCTGGACGAAGGACGTTGTCAGGCGGGGGTTGGCCGCGAGTTCGCGGGCGTTGAGGCCGTGGCCGATCACGGCCGCGAAAGGCACCTCCGGGGGCAGGTGGCTGACCCAGCTCGACATCAGGTCGAGGATGCGCCCGCCCGGCGGCAGCAGGTCGCGGTAGAGGTCGGTGACGGCCTGGATCGCCCCGTCGTCGATATGCGTCACGAAGCGGGGCTGGGCGTAGAACAGGGTGTCCGGCGCCGGGTCCTGCTTAGCGAAGGCTTCGGGCGGTAGCTCGGGCAGGCTGGTCACACGCGGTTCCCTCGTCGTCGGTCTCGCTCCCCAACGCGCGACGCGGCGACGACGGGGCCGCGACCGAATCGATGGCATCCGATCCCTGCGCAGGGCCGGTGTGCCAGGCCGTCAGGCGCCGCGCGCGACGGCGTCGGCCGGCGGCCGGAACGGCAACACAAGCACGTTGCGCCCGCGCAGGTCGTGGACGCTGACCTGCCACCCGCGCCAGTCGGTGCCGTCGTCGAGCGTCACCATCAAGGCCTCGGCGACGCCGCGGGCCCTGTCGGCCAGCCGCCCGGGAACACGGATCTCCTTGCCCACCGCGTCGAAGACGCATTCGAGGCCGTTGGTGCAATGGAAACGGTAGCGTGCCATGGCGGTGCGACCCCCTCGTGACGACGTCAGACATCGTTCACTCTATGTTCCAATTTCGAGAAGGCAAACGCGGGACGGTGGATAAGGTGGCACGGGGCGTGAACAAATCGGTCGCGGCCACGCCCGAGGCGCCGCCTCGGCTCGACGACGGGCGCTCCGCGGCCGGCTCGGCCGACCCCTCGGCCTACGGGCGGCGGCTGGTCCCGCGCCCGCACCAGGTCGAGGCCGCCGAGGCGATGCTGGCGGCGCGCGCGGCCGGCCGGCCCGGCTTCCTGCTCGGCGACGCCACCGGGCTCGGCAAGACGCTGTCGGTCTGGACGGCCCTGGCCGCGATGCCCGAACGCGACGTGCTGATCGTCTGCCCGAAGGGCGCCATGCCGCAATGGCGCCGCACCCTGGCGCTGTCCGGGTTGCCGGAGAAGGCGGTGACGCTCGTCAACTACGAGCGCACCAAGGGGCTGATGGCGCCGCCGGCCGCGGGCACGCGGCGGTCGGCCCGCGCCAAGAACAACGCGCTCGCCAAGCACGGCAGCCTGCGCCGGGCCTGGCCCCTGGTCGTGTTCGACGAGAGCCATCGCCTGCGCAACCCGTACAGCCAGCAGAGCCTCGTCTGCCGGCACCTCGCGGATGCGGCCGTGTTCACGAGCTACGTCAGCGCGACCGCCGGCCAGGCGCCGCACGAGCTGTCCTATCTCGGGCGGCTGCTCGGCGAGGCCGCCGACGCGCCGACGGAGACGCTCGCCGAGTTCAGGGTTCTGATGCAGCGCCTCGGGATCGGCCGGGCCAAGGGGCGATGGGTGAACTGGTCCTGGACCAGCAACGCGCAGGACTGCGCCGTGATGGCCGACCTGCTCTACACCGGCCCCCGCGCCATCGGCCTGCGGCGTCGGCCGGGCGACATCGCCGGCTGGCCGGAGGTGGAGCGCGCGCTCGCTCCGACCGAGCTGACCGCCAACGCGCGCCGCCTCTACGCCGCGACGTGGCGCGAGTTCCGTCGCGAGTTCGGCCTCCTGGGCGGAAGCACCCGGCGTCCGACCGGGTGGGCCGCGGACCTGCGCTTCCGGCAGAAGGCGAGCCTGCTGCGCGTGGACGGGACGGCCGACTTCGTCGAGCTCCTTCTCGGGGCCGGCGAGCAGGTCGCGATCTCCGTCGCCTTCCTGGAGACGGGGGCGGCGCTGCGGGCGAGCCTGGAGACGCGGGGCTGGTCGGTCGGCAGCATCGACGGCCGGCAGGACGCCGAGGCGAACGAGGCGACGCGGCGGGCCTTCCAGACGGGGGCGCTCGACGCGGTCGTGTTCACGGTCACCGAGTCGATCTCGCTCCATCGCAACGAGCTGCCGGGCGGCGAGCGCACCCGTGCCCTGGTGATCCACGACATGCGCCACAGCGCGATCCAGCTGGCCCAGATCGAAGGCCGCTGCCACCGGGACGGGCAGGCCGCGATCATCCACTACGCCTACGCCGAGGGCACGGTGGAGGAGGCGATCACCCACACCGTGATCCAGCGGATGGCGACGATGGGCGCGATGGCCGGCGAGGACACCGACCTGCTCGAGGCGATCATGGCCCGCCTGCTCGAGGACGATCCCGGCGAACCCGGCTGACGGCGATCAGCCGGAGGTTGGCTCAGTCCTCCCAGGACCGCAGCCCGCACACCCAAACCGTCACCACGACGGGGCCGGCGATGAGCAGCGACAGGGTGAGTTGATCCGTCGGGTCGCTGGTGAAGGCGCGGGCCACCGCGGGCCCGATCAGGGCGCAGCCGGCGCCGGCCAGGATCGCGACCGTTCGTGGGGTCATCACGTCACCTCGCAAGCGATCGGCACCTGTCGTCCACGCCCGCCCAGAAACGGGGGAGAAGCTGGGTACGAGGGGCGCGGACGGTCGATCCTCGGACCGACCCTTGCGTAAGCGTCGAAGGCGCGATTCGTTCGCGCCGGCGCGCAGATGCCGCGGCTCCCCGACCGGCCAGGGCACCGGACCGATCGCCGGGACGCCCTGCCGTCGGCAGCGCCCGCGCTACGCCGGAAGGACGACGACCTTGGTCTTCACCGGCGTCCGCGCATAGAGGTGGATCATGTCCTGGCTTAGCAGGCCGACGCAGCCGCTGGTGATGCCGCTGCCGATCGTGTCGGGCTCGCTCGAGGCGTAGATCGTGTAGAGCGTGTAGGCGCCGTTCTGGTAGAGGTGCAGGGTGCGGGCGCCGAGGGGGTTGTCGAGGCCGCCCGGCATGCCGCGGGCGTACTTGGCCGCCTCCGGCTGGCGGCGGATCATCTCCTTGGGCGGCGTCCAGGTCGCCCACTCGGACTTGCGCCCGACATAGGCGTCGCCGTGCCACAGGAAGCCGTCGCGTCCGACGTTGGCGCCGTAGCGGGTGGCGTTTCCGTCGCCCTCGATCCGGTAGACGTAGAAGTTGGCGGGGTCGACCACGATCGTGCCGGCGGCCTCCTTGGTCTCGTAGCGGACCGTGCGGCGGTAAAACTTCGGATCGAGCTTGCTGATGTCGGCCGCCGGGATCGGAAACTTCTCGTCCGGCATCGGCCCGTAGGTCCGCGTCGCCTCGGCGAGCAGGATGCCGTCCGTCGTCGCGCAGCTGCCGAGGCCGATGGCGCCGAGCCCGACCGCCGAGCCGGCCAGGAACGACCGGCGGCTCAGGATCGCCGGCCGGCCGAGTGCGGTGCGATCGCGTTCGCCGGAATCGGCATGCCCACCGTTGACGATCATGATCCCGAACGTCCCATATCCTGCGGTGCGGTTTCGCGCACGCGCAGGGCTGCGTTGGTCCTGGTGTACCGCCGGACCGGACCGGCGAAACCCGACCGTATCGGCAAGCTCGGCTTTTGCGTCGGGAGTGTGGCAAAAGTCCCGCGGCGCCGCGACTGTCCACCGGAGCCGCGCGATCACCGGCAGCGCGGGGCGTCCGGGTCGCCCGGGATCAGGGGCGGCCGTGCTGCCGGCCCGCGAGACGGTCGAGGAGCACGTGCGGCACGCCGGGACCGGCATCTTCCTCGCCGAAATGCAGGACCGACAAGGCCAGGAAGCCGGCGAGCGCCGCAAGCGGCGCGAGCTGCCAGGCGAGGAGGACCAGGGCCGAGAGGCCGAGATAGGGGATGGCGAAGACCCCGAACCACGCCCGGCCGTAGCGGGGACGCAGAAGCGGTGCCGCGATCGCGCCGTCGAGCGCCCCGTGGGGTACACCGAGGACGATCACGACCGAGAGCGCCGCGAGCCAGGAGGCTTCGCGCGGCAGGAACGCGGAGGCGACGAGCCCGAGCGCGACGAGCGCGACGAGCGCGGCGGCCAGGTGTGGCAGCCGGGCCGTCGCGGCGCGAAGGCGGCCCGCGGCGTCGGCCGCCGCGAGGGGCGGACGAGACGCGCGGACCGTCATGCGGTTCAAGCCGCCCGGCGCAGCGGCTTGGCGGCGGCCGTTCCCTCGGCCAGGTCGCGATCGACGGCGCGGGTCGTCTCCATCGTCGCCATGATGCCGTAGGCGACCTTGGCGGTCAGATCGAGGAGCGCGACCACGGCGAGCGCGACGGCGGGCGAGAGTAGGCCGAGGCCATCCTGGCCGACGAGGAGCACCACCGGGTAGGCGCACCAGACTCCGGTGAGGAACACGGCGTTGCGCAGGAAGGCTTTTCGCACGTCGGCCCGCTCGGCGGCGTTTTCCTCGCGCAGCTGCACGAAGATCCCGTAGAACACGGCCAGGAACGCGCCGCAGGAGATGGCGAACCAGGTCCACTTCACCGCGGCGACCTCGGACAGGCCGAAGGCCAGCGCCGTGACGATCATGATCAGGTCGGAGCCGACGAGGCCCCAGACCACGGCCTGCCGGCGCATGCCGGAATGCATCGCGGTGCGCGCGAGCCCGACGAGCAGGAGCGGCGTGGTGAAGGTCCAGTCGATGTAGCGCGCGACGTAGAATTGCCGCGCGACGTCCGCCGCGTCGGGGCCGGCCGGGAGGGTGATGCTGCCCTGCCCCGTCGCCATGGCGAAGTAGGAGCATGCGGCGATGATCGGCACGATCCCGTGGATGATCCCGTCGGCTTCCTCGGTGGGCGTCCGCCGCTTCGCCAGTAACAGGATCGCGGCAGCTCCGGCGGCCATGCCGGCGCAGCCCAGCCACAGCCAGAATTGAGGCGTCATCGTTGTCTCGTCGGTCGGGGGATGAAAGCGCGTCCGGGAACGTGGCAGCGCCCGAGCCCAATCCCCCTCACCCCCGATCGTTGCGCCGGCGCGTTGTCGCGGGCGCGGCACCATCACGGGCGCGGGACCCTCGCGGGCGGACGGGTGCCGAGGTGGTCGCGCAGGGTGCGGCCCGCGTACTCCGTGCGGACGAGGCCGCGCCGGCGCAGCTCCGGCAGGACCAGCTCGATGAAGTCGTCGAGGCCGCCGGGCAGGGTCGCCGGCATGACGTTGAAGCCGTCGGCCCCGCCGGCGCGGAAGCGCGCCTCCATCTCGTCGGCGATCTGCGTGGGCGTCCCGACGATCTGCGAGTGGCCCCGCGCCCCGGCGATCCGCAGGTAGAGCTGTCGCAGGGTCAGGCCCTCGCGGCGGGCGAGGTCGAACATCAGCTGCTGGCGCGACTTGGCGCCCTCGGCCTCCGGCAGCTCCGGCACCGGGCCGTCGGGATCGAAGCCGGAGAGGTCGAAGCTGCCGACCATCCGCTCGAGCAGGGCGAGGCCCACCACCGGGTCGATCAGGTCCTGCAGCGCCTCGAACTTGGCCCGCGCCTCCGCCTCGCTGCGCCCGACCACCGGGAACAGGCCCGGCATCACCTTGAGGTCGTCGGGGCTGCGGCCGAACCGCGGCAGGCGCGCCTTGAGGTCGCCGGCGAACTCGACCGCCTCGACAAGCGTCTGGTTGGCGGTGAACACGACTTCGGCGGTGCGGGCCGCCAGATCCTTGCCCGGCCCCGACGAGCCCGCCTGCACCACCACGGGCTGGCCTTGCGGCGTGCGCGAGATGTTGAGCGGTCCGCGCACCTCGAAATGCGTCCCGCGATGGTTCAGCGGGCGGAAGCCGTCGGGCTTCGAGAACTGGCCGCTCGCGCGGTCGATCACGACCGCGTCGTCGTCCCAGGTGTTCCACAGCCCGAGCACCACGTCGACGAATTCCTCGGCCCGGGCGTAGCGGTCGCCGTGGCGGGCGATGCCGGCCTCGCCGAAGTTGGCGGCTTCCGCGTCGGTGGTCGAGGTGACGAGGTTCCAGCCGGCCCGGCCGCCGCTGAGGTGGTCGAGGGAGGCGAAGCGCCGGGCGACGTTGTAGGGCTCGTTGAAGCTGGTGGAGGTGGTCGCCACGAGCCCGATCCGGTGGGTGACCGCGGCCAGCGCCGAGAGCAGCGTCACCGGCTCGAAGTGGGTGGAGCGGGCCGTGCGCTCGGACGAGCGCAGGTTGCCGTCGCGGATGCCGGAGCCGTCCTCGAGGAAGACGAGGTCGAACTTGGCCGCCTCGGCCCGCTGCGCCCAGCCGACGTAGCGTTCGAGGTTGAGGCCGCCGTCGGCCTCGCTCGACGGATGGCGCCAGCCCGCCACGTGGTGGCCGGTGGCGTAGAAGAACGCACCGAGGCGCATCGTGCCGTGTCTCGCGGTGTCCTGTCCCAAGGTGCCCTACCCCGCCATCCTGTCGTGAAGCTCGCGCGAGCCTGGAGTCCCACCGCCCGCCTTGCGAGAACGCACCGGGCGGCGGGCCGTTTCAGCCGAGCCTGCGCACGCACCGGAGAGCCCGGCTCCAGCCTCGCCTTACGGGTGCTTGTGGATCGGGTCGACCCAGTGGACGGCCTCGGGGCGCTCCACCGGCTCGACGTCGGGGATGTTGACCACCACCGCCTCGTTGTCGGAGCGCACCAGCACGCATTGCAGGGTCTCGTCGGGCGAGGCGTTGATCTCCTGGTGCGGCACGAAGGGCGGCACGAAGATGAAGTCGCCGGGGCCGGCTTCCGCGACGTATTCGAGCCGGTCGCCCCAGCGCATCCGGGCGCGCCCCGACAGCACGAAGATCACGCTCTCCAGGACGCCGTGATGGTGCACCCCGGTCTTGGCGTCGGGCTCGATCGCCACGGTGCCGGCCCAGATCTTCTGCGCGCCGACGCGGGCATGGTCGATCGCCACCTGCCGGAACATGCCCGGCGTCTGCGCGGTGTTGGCGTCGAGCTTGTCGCCGGGGACCACCCGCACGCCGTCGTGCTTCCAGCGCTCGGTGCCGGCGGCCGGCGCCTCGCCTTCGTGCGGATGGCCGTGGGACGTGTCGTCGTGGGGCGTATCTTGGTGAGGCGCATCTTCGTGAGGATCGTGCATCGCAAGGCTCCCGCTCGCCGGCCGTTCGGCGCATCCTAGCTGGTTGCGGGCCGCCGGTGCGAGCGGGGCGTCGTCATCGCCGCCGCGTCCTCAGGGCGAGCGCCAGGGCCGCCGGCCAGAACGCGAGGCTGAGGGCGATTACCGGGCCGACGTTTCGCCCCTTCCACAGCGCGATGCCGACCGGAAGGAACAGGACGGGGATCGCGACCGCGAGAAACAGCCAGAACGCGCGGTCGCCCATGACGTCTTCAGGCATGTCGCGACCGGCTTGGCGTTCTTCGGGGAATGGCCTGAAGGTCCGAGCGTCCGACGGTGCCCGTGATCGAGCGGGCACGCCGAACGCTTCGGAGTCCGCGTCGATCAGTATCTGGCGGCGCCGGCCGGCGGGTCAGCTCAGGCCGTGCTTGCACGCGTTGCGGAATTTCTTGCGCGCCTTGCCGTGCAGACCCTGCTTGTCGGCCTGCATCGAGCAGTCCTTCGACTTGGCGGTCCGCTCCGCACTCGGGACGGCGGGCTTCCCCGTCGGCGCCGGTGCAGACGCCGCCGAGCCGGGCACCACGCCGGGGCTGGGGGCCGTGCCCTGCGCGTAGGCCGGGACCGCGAGGAGGAGGCTGCCGGCGACGACGGCGGCGGCGCGATTGAACGTCATGACGGGATGCTCCGGTGAGGCGCCAGAAACGGCTGCGCGCTGGCCGGCGTTCCACCCCACACGGATCGTTGATCGCCGGCGCCCCTCGCCCACCGTGGAGTCCGGAGGCATCGGTCATCCTTCCGAAACCTGTCCGGCGCATTCTGGTGAACGCTGCATCGCCAGCCGGCAGATCCGCCCGATCCGCTGCGGCGGCCCTGCTCGCTCCGGCGACGCGGGGCCGCCCCGTTCGGGTTTTGGGACGGTCGCCCAGCGGGTCCGCCGGCCACACGCGCCTTACCCCACCGGAATGTCAGGATCGTCCCGTTGCGGCCCGTCCGCTGCGTCGAGGCGTTCCTCGGCCGGCGTCTCCTCCGCGATGGGTGTGCGCAGCCAGGTCGCGATGCGCTGCAGGGCTTCGAGGGACGGGTCCTCCGGGCGGGGGCTGGCTGCGAGCGCCGCGCGGACGTCGCGCAGAAACGCTTCGGTGTCGTCATCGGACATCGCTGCTCGTCGAAGCTTGCGGAACGCCGGTCGCCGGCTTGGTGCAAGGGCGCGTGCCTGGCTGTCGGCCGGCCTCGCCGCGGGCCACGCCGAACGCGTGCGACCCACTATGGAGGCCGCGCGCGTCGCGCGCGGCCCAACTCGCTCGGTCAGGAGGTCGACCACTCGCGCTTGACCTCCTCGGCCGGGCGGTCGAGGCGCACCATGTCGCCCTCGACGGACTGGACGAAGTCGACGGGGATGTAGTGATGCAGGCCGCCGGCCGCGGCGTCCTTCTTCGTCAGCTTGATCTCGCCCTTGTCGACGTGGTCGACCGTGCCGACGTGGGCTCCGTCCGAACCCACGACGTCTGCGTGTTCCTTGATCTCTGCGACGTCGACCATGCGTTTCACTCCCGATCAGGCCCTCTCAACCGGGCCCGCGGGGCCGATGTTCCGGGAGCGTGAACTCTCGGAGGCCGGCGACCGGCCCGCCGCCCGCGGAACCGCCGCCACCGGGTGAGGTTGCGCTCATCGGGGACCCGACGACCCGTGAGGATCATGTGCGCGACAGCCGACGACCGTCACGCCGTGTCCTGCTGCGATCCGGGGGCGCCGTCGCCGCCGGGGCGATGCTCGGGATGGCGGCCGCGCAGGCCGGGGCGCAGGAGCCGGCCGTGACGGAGTCCGGCCGGCGCGCGAAATCCCTCGACACGGACTACTTCAAGGGCATGTACGCCACGGAAGCCGACCCGTGGAAGTTCGCCACCAGCGCCTACGAGCGCGCCAAGTACCAGGCCACCCTCGAAGCCCTGCCCCGGCCGCACTACGCCTCCGCCCTGGACGTCGGCTGTTCCATCGGCGTGTTCACGCACCAGCTCTGCGGGCGCTGCGACGCCGTGCTCGGGCTCGACGTGGTGCCCTCCGTGCTGGAGGCCGCGCGCGCCCGCTGCGCCGACTGCCCGAACGCGCGCTTTCAGCTCGCCGCCGTCCCCGGCCAATGGCCCGACGGGCGCTTCGACCTGATCGTGATCTCGGAGGTGGCCTACTACCTCGACCGCGCCGACCTCGCGCGCTTGGTCGCCCGGGTGGAGGGCGCGGTGCTGCCCGGCGCCGACATCGTCCTGGTGCACTGGCTCGGGGTCGCCCACTACCCGCTCTCGGGCGACGACGCGGCCGAAGGCTTCATCGTCGGCGCGAAGGGATTCGCGCAGGTGCTGAAGCAATCGCGCACCGCCGAGTACCGGCTCGACGTGCTGCGCGCGAACGAGGCGGCGCCCGCGCGCTGATCGCGTCGTGCCGCCTCGTCGCCCCGGCGCCCGGCCCCTGCGCCGGGCATGCCGGTCCGCAACGCGGAACAGTACCAGGCCGACCCCCATCAGGAGCAGGCTCGCCAGCGCCTGGACCGGGCGAGAGGCGACGAGGTGGGCCAGCATGAACAGCGTCACGCCGAGGAAGACCAGTGGCGTGACCGGATAGCCCCAGGCGCGAACCGGCCGCGGCAGGTCGGGCCGCGCGACGCGCAGCCGGATCACGCCGAGGACGGCGAGGAACGAGGACAGGATCAGGCCGAACTGGATGAATTCCAACACCGCCTCGAAGCTCCGCGTGAGGAGGAGGAGGCTGGCGATTGCGGCCTGGAGCAGGGTCGCGGCCACCGGCACGCCGGTTCGGGAACGCCGCGCGAAGAACGCCAGCAGCGGCACGTCCTCGCCCATCGCCACGGTGACGCTCGGGCCGATCCACATCATCGCGCTGATCGTCGGAATCAGGCCGAGGCAGATCAGCAGGCCGACGAGCCGGCCGCCCGCCTCGCCGAACACGTGCCGCCCGCTGATCAGGGCGACCTCGATCTGCCCGGCGAGCTCCGCCGTCGGCGTCGTGTAGAGGAACACCGCGTTCAGGGCGACGTAGAGCACGAGGACAATGCCCGTGCCGACGAACAGCGCACGCGGCAGGCTGCGCGGCGGGTCGGCGAGGTCTCCGACGATGTAGGTCGCCGCGTTCCAGCCGGTGTAGGCGTACATCACGAAGACGAGGCTCACCGCGAAGCTGGCGCTGAAGATCTGCCCCGGGTCGGAGGCGCTCGGCAGGAAGCCGATCGAACCACCCCCGCCGCCGGCAAAGCCCGCGACGATGAAGAGCACGATCAGCGCGAGCTTCACGAGCGTGAAGCCGACCTGGATCGCGTTGCCGTGGTGCCCTCCCCCGAGGCGCAGCGCCGTGGTCGCGGCGATCGCCGCGAGGCCGAGGGGCAGCGGCGGCGCCCCCGGCAGGATCGCCTGCGCGTATTGCCCGAACGCCATCGCCGCCAGCGCCACCGGCGCGCTGAACCCGACCGTCGCCGAGAGCCAGCCGGCCATGAACCCGAAGGCCGGCCCGTAGGCGCGCGTCAGAAAGTTGTACTCGCCGCTCGAGCGCGGAAACATCGCGGCGAGCTCGGCGTAGCTGAACGCCCCGCACAAAGCCACGACGCCGCCGACGAACCACAGCAGCAGCGTGAACCCGGACGTGATGTCCACGACCTGGAAGCCGAGGCTGGTGAAGACGCCGACCCCGACCATGTCGGCGATCACGATCGCCGTCGCCGCCCGGGTCGTGACCGCCGGCGCCGGCTTCGCGGTGGGCGGATCGCCGGCGTCGGACATGGGCGCGATCATCGCCTCGGCGTCGCCCGCGATCAAGCGACATCATCCCGGCGATCCGGTGTTCCCGTCGGCGATGCCGGAATCCCCTGGCTTAGGCGAGGATCGCGACGCCGGCGAAAGGCGGCCACCACGCAGCCGTCGCTGCGCGCCTCGCGGCCCCCCGGCTTTGCTGGCCGGCCCCATACCGCGGTGGCGACAAATGCCGAAGGCCGAGGGCGCGACGCTCGGCCCTTCCGCCCTGTTCGACGGGCGCGACCGCATCTCCGTATCGCCTCTATCGGTGATCGCCCTCGCCGGCCTCGGCGCGGACGTGGCCCTCAGCCGGCGTCGAACGTCTCGATGTCGAGGGAGAGGCGGGCGCGCAGGACCACTTTCCGGTTCTCGTCGCGGACCACGGCGAGGTAGTCCTGGCGCTCGGGCACGGCCGTGAAGCCGAGGGCGATCTTCGACATGATCCGCACCAGCTTCTCGCGCGCGGCGTCGGCGTCGGGCAGGTCGAAGCCCTCGGTGTCGCGCACGAAATGCGCGCCGTCATGCAGGTCGATGGTGTAACGCGGCATTGCGTGCGATGTCCGTGGGATTTTATCCCACAACGATATGGGATTTGCGCGTCCATGGGAACGACCGTTCGGTCGCAGGCGACCGCGATCGGGACGTCCGGTGCCGGACGTCCGCAACGAGAACCGAAGGCTCGGTTAGGAAGAAAGATCGTATCAGCGTGATGGACCGGTGAACAGGCGCGAGGACTGATCTCGCCATCACGAAGCGGCGGGTTCGTCGCGTCTGGACTGAAACCGCGATCCGGCTCGGCCGTATCCATCGCGGCGTCCCGGTGGCATCGAAGGGGCCCGGGCGGTTGCGCCGCGGCGCCCGCCCCGCGATGGTGGTGCGGCTCGACCGATGCGGACCTCGCCCATGGACACCCTCTCGCTCGTCCTCGACGCCTTCGCGCCGATCGCCGGGCGCCGCCTCCTCGACGTCGGCTGCGGTCCCGGCGCGATGGCGGCCGCGCTCGCCGGCCACGGCGCATGGATGACCGGGATCGATCCTGGAGCGGCGGCGATCGCGGCCGCCCGGGACCGCGCACCGAATTGCACCTTCGAGGCCGGCTCGGCCGAGAGCCTGCCCTTCGCCGACGGATCGTTCGACGGCGCGGTGATCCTGAACGCCCTACATCACGTCCCCGACCCGCGCGCCGCGCTCGGCGAGGCGGCCCGGGTCGTCGTGCCGGGGGGCCGGATCGTCGTGGTCGAGCCGTTGGCAGAGGGCAGCTTCTTCGTGGCGCTCAGGCCGGTCGAGGACGAGACCGCGATCCGCGCGGCGGCGCAGGCCGCCATCGCCGACGCGATCGCGGCCGGGCGGTTCCGCTGCCTTTCCGACACGACGTTCGTGCGCCGCGAGACTTTTGCCGACCGCGACGCCTTCCTCGAACGCGTCGCCGCGGTCGACCCGGCGCGGCGGATCGCGATCCGCGACAACGCGGGAGCGATCGCCACCGCCTTCGCGGCTGCGATCGAGCGCGATGCGAACGGGCGTTGCGGGCTATCGCAGCCGCTGCGGGCGCACGTCCTCGTCGCAGTGCGCGAGCCGGCTTGAGGTTTGCAGTTTGCGCCCGGGTCCTACGCCCGCGCCTTGGCCAGCCGATCGAAGGCCAGCAGCTCGGACAGGAGCGCCGGCATGTCCCGCAGCGCCACCATGTTCGGGCCGTCGGACGGGGCGCGGTCGGGATCGGGATGGGTCTCGATGAAGACGCCGGCGACGCCGACCGCGACGGCGGCCCTGGCCAGCACGGCGACGAAGCGGCGCTCGCCGCCCGAGCTTCCCCCCTGCCCGCCCGGCTGCTGCACCGAGTGGGTGGCGTCGAACACCACCGGCGCGCCGCCGGTGACCGCGGCCATGATCGGCAGGCTGCGCATGTCGGAGACCAGGGTGTTGTAGCCGAACGAGGCGCCGCGCTCGGTGACCATCACGTTCGGGTTGCCGGCTTGGGTCACCTTGGCGGCCACGTGCTGCATGTCCCAGGGGGCGAGGAACTGGCCCTTCTTGACGTTGACCACGCGGCCGGTGGCGGCGGCGGCAAGCAGCAGGTCGGTCTGGCGGCACAAGAAGGCCGGGATCTGGAGCACGTCGACCACCTCGGCGGCCGGCCCGCACTGCCCGGCATCGTGCACGTCGGTGAGCACGGGCAGGCCGTAGCGGTCCTTGATCTCGGCGAAGATCGGCAGCGCGCCGGACAGGCCGACACCGCGGGCGGCGCCGCCCGAGGTGCGGTTCGCCTTGTCGAAGGACGCCTTGAACACGAGGCCGAGCCCGTGGGCCTCGGCCATCTCCTTCAGCGCGGCGGCGATCTCGAGGGCGTGGTCGCGGCTCTCGAGCTGGCACGGGCCGGCGATCAGCGCGAGCGGCAGGTGGTTGCCGAAGGCGACCGCGCCGGCGCGGACGGTCTTGGGCTCGTGGGTCTCGGTCGAATCGGGCATGGGCGGAGGCTTAGCCCGCCCTCGCCCCGTGCGAAAGTCCGGCCCTGCGGCGCAAGGCCGGCGGCCGGTTCGGTACCAGGACGCAGACCGTGAGGTCGCCGGCGAGCGCGTCGTCGCGCGGCCCGGTCTCGCAGCGGAGCGCCGCCTTGCCTGCGATGCCCTGGCGCGGCGCGTCGGCGAGCAGCGAATCCTGGTGGACCTGCCGCGCCAGCACCTCGGCGGCCTCGGCGGCCGCGCCGGTGAGCGCGCGCGCAGCCCGGCCGATCAATTCATAGTAGCCTCGGGTCGGCTCGCGGTCGCGGGAGGCGAACACCATCCGCGCCGGCGCCCGGCAATCGAGGCTCATCCGCTCGGCGTCGGTGGCGCGGAACACCGCGAGCGAGCCGGCGCGCCCGGCGAGCGAGGCCCCGGTGGCCCGGATCATCGTGGCGGCGAGCCGGTCGCAGGCATCGACGCGGGGGGCGGCGGCGGCCGGGATCGACGTGGCGAGCACGAGGAAGGCGGCCGTCCGCAGGAGGCCGCTCATTGCTGCGGCGCCGCCCGCACCGCCCGCTCCGATTCGATCGCGGCGAGCAGGATGCAGAGCGCGATCCCCTCGGCCGCCTCGCGGACCTCGGACAGGCTCGGGTAGGAGGGCGCGAGGCGCAGCGCCGCGTCGCGCGGGTCGCGGCCGTTGGGGAAGGTCGCGCCGGCCGGCGTCAGGCCGATGCCGGCGCCCTTGGCGAGCGCGACGATGCGCTCGGCGGTGCCGACGCCGGCGTCGACGCTGACGAAGTAGCCGCCCTCGGGCCGGCTCCAGATCACGTCGGTCCCGGTGAGGTGGCGTTCGAGCGCCTCGGTCACGGCCGAGAACTTCGGGGCGAGGAGCTCGCGCTGGCGCTCCATGTGGGCGGTGAGCCCGGCCGGGTCGCGCAGGAAGCGGACGTGCCGAAGCTGGTTCAGCTTGTCCGGCCCGATGGTGCGCTTGCCGGCCCGCGCCAGGTACCAGCGCACGTTCTCGGGAGAGCCGGCGAAGAACGCCAGCCCCGCGCCGGCCAGCGTGATCTTCGAGGTCGAGGCGAAGACGAAGGCGCGGTCGGGGTTGCCGGCCTGCTTGCAGACATCGAGGATGTCGGGAATTGCGTGGTGCTCGGGCGTGAGGTGGTGGACGGCGTAGGCGTTGTCCCAGAACAGGCGGAAGTCCGGGGCGCCGGCCTTCATCGCCGCGAGCCGCCGGACGGTCTCATCCGAATAGATCTCGCCGGACGGGTTCGAATATTTCGGGACGCACCACATCCCCTTGACCGCCGGGTCCGCGACCAGGGCCTCGACCACCTCCATGTCCGGCCCCTCGGGGGTCATCGGCACCGGCAGCATGCGGATGCCGAACTCCTCGCACAGGGCGAAGTGGCGGTCGTAGCCCGGCACCGGGCAGAGGAAGGCCGGCGCCGCCTCCTTCGACCACGGGCGCTCGGAGCCGGGCACGCCCTTCAGCATCGCCCAGACGATGCAGTCGTGCATCACGGCGAGACTTGCGTTCTCGGCCACGACCACCTGCTCCGGCGGCGCGCCGAGGAGCGCCGGGCCGAACAGCGCGCGGGCCTCGGCCAGGCCCTGGAGGCCGCCGTAGTTGCGCGCATCCTCCCCCGACGCCGTGGTGTGGTCGCCGTTGCCGGGCAGCGCCAGCATCCCCGAGGCGAGGTCGAGCTGCTCGGGCGCGGGCTTGCCCCGGGTCATGTCGAGTTTCAGCCCGCGGGCGCGGAACGCCTCGTAGGCGCCTTGCGCCTGCGCGTAGCGCGCGGCGAGGTCGGCGGGGGACAGGTCTGCGAGTGCGGTCATCGGAACACGGGCCGGGTTGTTCGGGCGTCGGCACGTGTCATAGGCCGATCCGTGTTCCAGCGCACGCGAAAGCCGCGGCCGGGACCGGCCGGCCCTTCCCGGATCACGGATCGGTGATCTAAGCTCGCCGCGAGGGGGCGGTCGATTCGAGAGCGCCATGATCGACGACGTCTTCACCTACGGCGGGCAAGGCCTGGGTTTCGTGGCGATCGGCCTGTGGGCCTGGCTCGCCATGACCGCGCCCGCGCTCCAGGCCTGGATCCTGGCGCGCTACGAGGACGAGCTCGGGTTCGGCGCCTCGCCGTCCGCTTCCGCCCCCGCACGCTCGGCCCGCATGGGGCTCGTCGCCGGCGGGGTGACGATGGTCGCGCTCCTGTGCCAGTCGATCGGGTTCGCGATCCCGGATTGACCTTGCCGCGATTGACCTTGCCCGGATTGAATTTGCCGCGATCGACCCTGCGCCGCCCCGCTCAGCGCCGCCCGAACAGCCGCTCGATGTCGTGGCGGCCGAGCGCGACGTAGGTCGGGCGGCCGTGGTTGCACTGGCCGGAATTCGGCGTCGCCTCCATGGCGCGTAAGAGCGCGTTCATCTCCTCCGGGCGCAGGCGGCGGCCGGCGCGGATCGAGCCGTGGCAGCTCATCCGCGAGAGCACCGCGTCGAGGCGGCGCCCGAGGGGGCCGTCCTCCAGGGCGCCGGCGCCGCCCTCCTCCACCCCGCTGGCGTCGAGCGCGTCGAGGATGTCGGCGACGAGGTCGCGCACCGAGGCGCCGGCGAGCGCCGCCGGCACGGCGCGCACCAGCACCGCGCCGGGGCCGAAGCCTTCCAGCGTCAGGCCGAGCCGTTCGAGTTCGGGGGCCGCCGCGGCCAGCCGCTCGGCGGCCTCGGGCGCCATCTCGATCACGTCGGGGATCAGCAGGCCCTGCCGCAGGATGCCGCCCGACGCGCGCTCGCGCTTCATCCGCTCGTAGACCAGGCGCTCGTGCGCCGCGTGCTGATCGACGATCACCACGCCGTCGCGGGTCTGGGCGACGATGTAGGTCTCGTGCAGCTGCGCCCGCGCGGCGCCCAGCGGGTGGTCGAGGGCGTCCTCGGCCGCGTCGAGGCTGCGCAGGTCGGCGGCCGGCGGCGCCAGGTCGGCCGTCGGTTCCGCCAAGCCGGCCATCGGGTCCGACAAGTCGCTGGCCGGCTCGAACGCCGCCTGCGCCGCCTCGCCGAACCCGTAGGCCGGGTCCGACGCGGGCCGGTGGAAGCCGGACGGCGCCGCGACCGACGGGATGCCGGGCCGGAACGCGCCGGTTCGGGCGGCCTGGAACAGGCTCGGGCTCGCCGCCCCGCCATGTTGAGTCAGGGCATGCTGCGTCAGGGCATGCTGCGTGAGCGGAAGCCCGCCGGAGGGGCGTAGGGCGTCGAGGGTGCGGGCGGCGACGCCGGTCGAGGCCCGCACCCCGCCCCGGCGCAAGGCCTCGTGGATCGCGCTGACGACGAGCGCCCGCACCAGCCCCGGATCGCGGAACCGCACTTCGGTCTTGGCCGGGTGGACGTTGACGTCGACGAGGCCGGGCTCGCAGGCGATCGCCAGCCCGAGCACCGGATGCCGGTCGGAGCGCAGGGTGTCGGCGTAGGCGCCGCGCACCGCGCCGAGCAGCAGTCGGTCGCGGACGGGACGGCCGTTCACCGTGAAATGGATGTGGTTGGCCGCCCCGCGATGGAAGGTCGGCAGCCCGACATGGCCGGTGAGCGAGAAGCCCTCGCGCGCCATCGCCACCGGCAGGGCGTTCTCGGAAAAGTCCGACCCCAGCACCTGCGCCAGCCGGGCGAGGTTGGCCGCCGGGTCGTCCGGCCCGGCGCCGGCGAGCGCCGGCAGCACCAGCGGCGTGCCGCCCTCGCTCGTCAGCGTGAAGCGGATCGCAGGCTGCGCCACGGCGAGCCGGCGCAGGATGTCGGAGACCGCCGCGCTCTCGGCGCGGTCCGACTTCAGGAACTTCAGCCGCGCCGGCGTCGCAGAGAACAGGTCGGTCACCTCGATCCGGGTGCCGCGTGCGGCCGGCGCCGGCCGCACCGCGCCGCGCAGGCCCGCCTCGACGACGAGGGCCGCGCCGGATTCGGCCTCCGCCGTGCGCGTGGTGATCGACAGCCGCGAGACCGCGCCGATCGAGGGCAGCGCCTCGCCGCGGAAGCCCAGCGTGTCGATCCGCGTGAGGTCGCCGCCCGGCAACTTCGAGGTGGCGTGGCGCTCGACGGCCAGGACGAGGTCGTCCGCCGACATGCCGGCGCCGTCGTCGACCACCCGGATCAGCCGCCGGCCGCCGGCCTCGATCGTCACCGCGACCGAGCGGGCGCCGGCGTCGATCGCGTTCTCCACGAGCTCCTTGACGGCGGAAGCCGGCCGCTCGACCACCTCGCCCGCGGCGATGCGGTCGACGAGGACCGGGTCGAGACGGCGGACGGGCGCGGGGGCGGACATGATCGTCCGCTTATAGACCCGCCGCACGCGCCGATCCATCGGCGTCGCGGGTCCGCCCCCATCCGCCGTTGACGCCGCATTAACTACGCCCGGCTAGCCTTCGTTAACCATGCGGAAGCGGTGCGGCGATCCTCGCGCGCCCAGCCAGGGGAGTCGGGATCCGGTGCTGGGGGTGGAAGGCGACGGGCATGCGCGACGGGAGGCAGGCCGTGCCTGCGGCCTCGCACTTCTGCTCGCCGGCCTCCCGGCGGCGCTCGCGACCCTGCCCGGCGCGGCGCAGGCGCAAGGCGCGCGCTTCGAATCCCTCAGTCCCGTCGGCGGCCAGCCCGACAACCCCGGCATCGGCCAGGAGCCCGGCCAGGACGGATTGCCGACCTTGCGCCGCCGCCCCATGGACGGTCCGCCCCGCCTCGGCAACGGCACGTCCGGCGAGACGTCCGGCGGCGAATCCTCCGGCGGCCTCACCTCGGGCGGCGCCAGCCTGTCCGGGCCGACCGGCGCCGAGGCCGGCGCCTCGACCTTCGACACGCGCGTCCGCTCCTCCGGCAGCCGCACCGGCGGCGCCACCTCGGGCGCCAACAACCGCGCGCCGATCAGCCTGCTGCGCCAGCGCGCGGCACCGCCCCGGCGCCAGGGGACGGCGACGCGGCGCTTGACCCAGGACGTCACCCAGATCCCGCCGCCGTCCCTGCGGCTGTCGCCGGTGATCCAGAACCCGGTCGTCGGCGTGCCCCTGCCGCCGGAGGCACCGCGGCCGCAAGGGGCGGGGCTGCCGCTGATCAATCCGCTGAGCGGCGTCCTCACGCCGGGCGCGCTGCTGGCCAACAGCCTGCGGCGGCCGCTCGCCACCGACGACGCCTACGCGCCGCTCGGGCTGAAGCTCGGCAGCTTCACGGTGCTGCCCTCCTTCACCCAGAGCCTCGGCTACGACAGCAACCCGGACCAGACGACGCCCTCCCTCGCCAAGGGCTCGGTGGCGCTGAGGAGCGAGGGCGAGCTGAACTTCCGCTCCGACTGGTCGCGGAGCGAACTCGCGGGCGAGCTGCGCGCCGGTTACCTCGAGACCCCGCAGAACGAGGTGGCGAGCCGCCCGAACGCGGCCGGCACCGTGCGCCTGCGGATCGACGCCAACCGCGACCTGCGGATCGACGCCGAGACCCGCTTCCTCGTCGACACCCAGCGCACCGGCAGCCCCAACCTCCAGGCCGTGACGGCGACCAACCGGCCGATCGTGGCGACCTATGGCGGCTCGCTCGGCGCGACGGAGACCTTCAACCGGCTGTCCGTGTCCCTGCGCGGCTCGGTCGACCGCTCCGAGTTCGAGGATGCGCGGCTGTCCGACGGCACCGTGATCAGCCAGGCCGACCGCAACCAGAACCAGTACAGCATGCGCCTGCGCACGGCCTACGAGGTGTCGCCGGAGATCAGCCCCTTCGTCGAGCTGCTCGCCGACACCCGGGTCTACGACCTGCGCCGCGACGCCAGCGGCCTGCGCCGCGACTCGGACGGCATCGCCGCCTCGGTCGGCGCGACCCTGAACTTCACCCGCTCGATCAGCGGCGAGATCTCGGGCGGCCTGCAGCACCGCACCTACGTCGACCCAGCCTTGCGCGGCCTCGACGCGCCCATCCTGGCCGCCGCCCTGATCTGGGCGGCGAGCCCCCTCACCACCGTGCGCCTCAACGCGCAGGCCGGCGTCACCGAGACGACGGTCCCCGGCTCCAGCGGCATCCGCACCCAGACGGCGACGCTGGAGGTGCAGCACGACCTCCTGCGCAACCTCTCGATCATCGTCGGCGGCGCCTACCTGCACAACGACTACCAGGGGGTCTCGATCCGCGAGACCGGCTTCTCGGCGACCGCCCGGCTCGATTACCGCTTCAACCGCTGGCTAACGCTGCGCGGCACCTATCTCTACCAGGAGATCAACAGCTCGGTGGCGACGGCGAGCTTCTCCGACAACACCTTCCTGCTCGGGCTGCGGGTGAGCCCGTAGCCCCACACGCGGCCGATACCGGACCTCGGTGAGCGCGACTCGTCGCGGTCCGGCCGCCGCGACTACGGGGCGGCGGCAATCCGCCGGACCTCATCGGTCCTGACCCGTGAGACTTGGTGTAAGCCCTCAGCGCACCAGCGCGAGGGAGGCACCGGACTTGGTCAGCGCGCCGTCGAGGGCGCCGCCGCCCTGGCGCAGGCGCGCGGCCACCGTGCCGCCCTGCTGGTACAGGTAGACCTCGCCGTCCCGGAAATCCCAGGCCGTGACCTTGGCCAGATCCTTGTTCGGGCAGCCCGCGGCGGAGGCCTTGTAGAGGTCGAGCGCCGGCGCGCTGGACAGCGTCACCTTGCAGCTCGCCCCGGTCGCATCCTTGGCGTCCCAGGCGCCGACCACCGAGGCGCGCCCGCTCGCCACCACCGGCGGGGCAGGCGGCGGCGCGACCACCGGCTCGGGGATGACGTTGGAGGCCGGCGGCGGGGCGATCGAGGCCTGCGCGCCGATCGGCGCCCCGTCCGGCGCGGCCGAGGCCCCCGGCGGCGGCGCGAGCGGCGCGGAGGTCACGGCGCCCGAGGGCATCGCCGGCGCGATGTTGTCGATGGCGGCCTGCTGTGCCGGCGCGCGGACGCGAGGTCCGTCGAAGCGCTGCGACGAGCAGGCGCCGAGACCCGCGGCCAGCGCGAGGAGGGCGATCGTCGAACGGTACTGGCGCGGCATCGGTCTCGGCTTCCCCGGCGCGCGTGCGGCGCCCCTTGCGGGTCCTTGCGTCGGGGGCAAATGCGATGGCCGCAAGGCGGGGGATCGGGGAACGCCCACCCGAGTGCCCGCGCACGGGGCTTTTCGGGGCGAGTGTGGCGGGGCGGCCTCAGTGCCGCGCCCCGCCGGATCAGACCGTGCGCTCGACCATCATCTTCTTGATCTCGGCGATGGCTTTGGCCGGGTTCAGGTTCTTCGGGCAGGTGTTGGCGCAGTTCATGATCGTGTGGCAGCGATAGAGCTTGAACGGGTCGTGCAGCGCGTCCAGGCGGTCGCCGGTGTTCTCGTCGCGGCTGTCGATCAGCCAGCGGTAGGCCTGCAGCAGCGCGGCAGGCCCCAAGAACTTCTCGCCGTTCCACCAGTAGCTCGGGCACGAGGTGGTGCAGCAGGCGCACAGGATGCACTCGTACAGTCCGTCGAGCTTGGCCCGGTCCTCCGGGGTTTGCGGCCATTCCTTCTCGGGCGCCAGGGTGTCGGTCTTGAGCCAGGGCTCGACCGAGGCGTGCTGGGCGTAGAAGTTCGTCAGGTCGGGAACGAGGTCCTTCAGCACCGGCATGTGCGGCAGTGGATAGATCTTCACCGCGGCGGTCTTCCGGCCCTTGGCGTGCTCCTGGCACTCGTCGATGCCCATGGTGCAGGCGAGCGCGTTCTGGCCTTCGATGTTCATGGCGCAGGAGCCGCAGATGCCCTCGCGGCAGGAGCGGCGGAACACCAGCGTCGAGTCGACCTTGTTCTTGATCCACAGGAGGGCGTCGAGCACCATCGGCCCACAATCGTCGCGATCGACCTGGTAGGTGTCGATCCGCGGGTTCTTCCCGTCGTCCGGGTTCCAGCGGTAGACGCGGAACTCCTTGAGGTTCTTGGCCCCCGTCGTCGCGGGCCAGGACTTGCCCTCGGTGATCTGGGAGTTCTTGGGGAGGGAGAATTCGGCCATGGCTGTCGTTGGCTTCCGCTAGAGTCGATCGAAGCAACGATCGGCAAGACGCATCGAGGGCGCGGCCTCGCCGATCGGCTTTCCGAAGCGCAGCTTAGTAAACGCGCGCCTTCGGCTCGATGTACTGGATCTCGTTCGACATCGTGTAGGTGTGGACCGGGCGGTAGTCGATGTTCACCCGGTGGGCGCTCTCGTCCAGCCACGACAGGGTGTGCTTCATCCACTCCTTGTCGTTGCGGTCGGGGAAGTCCTCGCGGGCATGCGCGCCGCGCGATTCTTCGCGGTTGGCGGCCGATTCCATCGTGACGACCGCCTGGCCGATCAGGTTGTCGAACTCCAGGGTCTCCAGGAGGTCGGTGTTCCAGACGAGCGACCGGTCGGTGATGCGGATGTCGGCCGACGCGCTCCAGACCTTGTGGATCAGGCCCTTGCCCTCCTCCAGCACCTCGCCGGTGCGGAACACGGCGCAGTTGTTCTGCATCGTCTTCTGCATCTCGAGCCGCAGGTCCGCGGTCGGCGTGCCGCCGTCGGCGTAGCGGAAGCGGTCGAGGCGGGTGAGCGCCTTGTCGGCCGAGTCCTTGGCGAGGTCCATCGGCCGGCCGTTCGGCTCGACGATCTCGGCGCAGCGTTGGCCCGCCGCGCGGCCGAACACCACGAGGTCGATCAGCGAGTTCGAGCCGAGGCGGTTGGCGCCGTGCACCGAGACGCAGGCCGCCTCGCCGATCGCCATCAGGCCGGGCACCACGGTGTCGGGGTTGCCGTCGCGCAGCGTCAGCACCTCGCCGTGATAGTTCGTCGGGATGCCGCCCATGTTGTAGTGCACCGTCGGCAGCACCGGGATCGGCTCCTTGGTGACGTCGACGCCGGCGAAGATCTTGGCCGATTCCGAGATGCCCGGCAGGCGCTGGTGCAGGATCGCCGGGTCGAGGTGGTCGAGGTGCAGGAAGATGTGGTCGCCGCCCTTGCCGACGCCGCGGCCGGCCCGGATCTCCATGGTCATCGAGCGCGAGACCACGTCGCGCGAGGCGAGGTCCTTCGCCGACGGCGCGTAGCGCTCCATGAAGCGCTCGCCCTCGGAGTTGGTGAGGTAGCCGCCCTCGCCGCGGGCGCCCTCGGTGATCAGGCAGCCGGCGCCGTAGATGCCGGTGGGGTGGAACTGCACGAACTCCATGTCCTGCAGCGGCAGGCCGGCGCGCAACACCATGGCGTTGCCGTCGCCGGTGCAGGTGTGGGCGGACGTCGCCGAGAAGTAGGAGCGGCCGTACCCGCCGGTGGCGAGGATCACCATCTGCGCGCGGAAGCGGTGGATCTCGCCGGTGGCCTGGTCCATGGCGACGACGCCGCGGCAGCGACCCTCGTCGTCCATGATCAGGTCGAGGGCGAAGTACTCGATGAAGAAGTTGGTCTGGTTCTTCACCGCCTGCCCGTAGAGGGTATGGAGCATCGCGTGCCCCGTGCGGTCGGCGGCCGCGCAGGTGCGCTGGGCGGTGCCCTTGCCGTAATCGGTGGTCATGCCGCCGAACGGCCGCTGGTAGATCTTGCCCTCCTCCGTGCGGGAGAACGGCACGCCCCAGTGCTCGAGCTCGTACACGGCCGCCGGGGCGTTGCGCACCAGGTACTCGATCGCGTCCTGGTCGCCGAGCCAGTCCGAGCCCTTCACGGTGTCGTACATGTGCCAGCGCCAGTCGTCCGGCCCCATGTTGCCGAGCGAGGCCGAGATGCCGCCCTGCGCCGCCACGGTGTGCGAGCGGGTCGGGAACACCTTGGTGATGCAGGCGGTGCGCAAGCCGGCCTGCGAGCAGCCGACGGTGGCGCGAAGCCCTGCGCCGCCCGCGCCGACGACGACGACGTCGAAGGTGTGGTCGGTGATGGAATAGGCGGGTCCCTGCCCGTTCTGTCCGTTGGCGGCCATGGAAGGCTCCTTCAAGATCGCGGGAAGCAGGTCAGACGAGGCGGCCGAGCCCCACGCGCAGGATGGCGTAGAGGCAAGCCACGGCCACGACGACCGCGTAGAAGTTGTTGGCGAACACCGCGGCGATCTTCAGCCCCGGGCTGTGGATGTAATCCTCGATGATCACCTGCATCCCCAGACGCATGTGGATCGCGACCGAGGTCACGGCCAGGATCAGGACGATCGCGACGAAGGGGTGCGACACCAGGGCCACCGCCTCTGGATACGGTCGGCCGGCCATCAGGGCGATGATCACCACGAAGGCGAGCATCAGCGGCGCGTTGGCGGCGGCGGTCAGGCGCTGCATCCACCAATGCCCGACGCCGTGGTGGGCGACGCCGAGGCCGCGGACGCGGGCGCGGGGGGTGCGGATCGAGACCTGCGGGTTCTGAAGGATCTTGGCCTTGGCCATGGCGGGAACTCCTCAGCGCGCCAGAAGGGCGACGGCCCAGACGACGACCGTCAGCGTCGTCGAACCGATCAGGGTGGCGCGGGCCAGCGCCATGCGCTTGTCGCGGTCGAAGCCGTAGCCGGCGTCCCACACGAAGTGGCGCAGACCGCCCAGCATGTGGTGCAGCAGGATCCAGGTGTAGGCGAACAGCACGATCCGCCCGATCCAGGACCCGAAGAACCACGCCACCCAGGCGTAGGCCGCCGGGCCGGAGGCGAGCGCCACGAGCCAGATCGCGACGAGCGCGGTGCCGCCGTAGAGGGCGGTGCCGGTGACGCGGTGGAACACCGACATCGCCATCGTCCAGGTCCAGCGGTAGATCTGGAGGTGCGGCGAGAGCGGCTGGGCCACGGTGGGGCGTGCGGTGGGTGCCATCGTGCGGGGGGCCTCGTGTCGTTCTCGGAATGGGCTTCGAATTGGACCGTCTCTAATCTGTAGCGCTAGAGGTCCAGGCGTTTCGCCGCAATGCGGCATGGCGGGGCGGTGTTGACGATTCCGCCGGGATATCGCCTTCCCATTGCTGTCCCGGGGGCTCTGCTTTCGCGATAGGCTGCCTTGTCATGGCAGCCGTCCGATCAGTCGCCACCACAGGTAGTCGAGGGGTGCGGCGACCAGCAGCCCGGCGATGCCGTAGGCGAAGGTCGCCCGCGTCGCGTCCGCGAGGGACACCCCGCCCAGCTCGCGCGCGAACACGATGGGCGGCGCCTGGTAGGGGAAGAACAGGGTCGCGTAGCCGACCACCTGCACCATCACCACGTCGAGCAACGGCCAACCGCTGGCCTTCGCCATCTCGCCGGCCAGCGCCGTGTAGAGCGCGGGCGCGCCGTTGGCGGTGACGACCAGGGCGAGCGCCGTCGCGATGCCGACGAGCACGGCGAAATTCTGGACCGGGGCGCCGGGGCTGAGGGGCGCGACCGCCAGCAAGGCGTGGCCGAGGCGCTCGCCCAGGCCGGTCTCGTTGACCAGCGCGACGAGGCCGAGGAGGGCGGCGATGTAGAAGCAGGTGCGCAGGGAGACTTGCGTGAACGCCTCCGCCGGCAGCACGCCGACCCGCGGCATCAGGCAGATCACCGCGGCCGAGAGCCCGACCCAGGCCGGGGCGATCCCGTGCAGCCCGTCGGTGGTCCACAGGACCAGGGTGCCGACGAGGATCGCCGCGAGGCGGCGCTCGGCGGGCGAGGCCGGCGGCAACGCCGGCAGGGCCGCGGCCTCGGCCTCGAGCCGGTCGGGGAACAGTTTTACGAGCAGCAGGACGAGGAGCGCGCCCTTGACCAGCGCGAGCACCGGCGCGTGCAGCCAGAGATAGGGCAGGTAGGTGAGGTGCAGCCCCTGGAGCCGCTCGGCGGCGCCGGCCATCACGAGGTTCGGGACGTTGGCCGGCAGGATCGCCGCCGACAGGATCGGGGTCGCGAGCCCGATCGCCATCACCGCGCCGACCCGGCCCTTGCGACCGGGCGCCAGCCCGAACGCGTCGCAGAGCGACAGCGTCACCGGGATCATCAGGGCGATGCGCCCGAGGTTCGACGGCATCACGAAGGCGAGAAGGAAGCTGAACCCCACGAGCCCGGCGATGAAGCGCGCATAGGAGCCCGAGAGCCGGCCGCTCAGGCCCTGCGCCAGGCGCGCGCCGAGGCCGGTCCGGGTCATCGCGAGGCCGACCACCATCCCCGACATCACCAGCCAGAAGGCCGACGACGCGAAGCCCGAGAACACCGTCGCCGCCGCGCCGAGCTTGAGCAGCATCGCGAGCGCGAAGAACAGGAGCGCGGTGACGATCTCGGGCAGCAGCGCCGTCGCCCACAGCCCCATGCAGAGCACGAGCAGGCCGGCGGTCGCCAGGATCGTCGTCTCGCCTCCCATGTTGCTTTGCTCCGCCGCGTTCGGTTCCAGGCTCGTTTAGGGGCCGGATTGGAACGGTTCGCAATACGGCATCCTTTGACGGTGCCTTCGCGAACGGCGAAGGATGTGGACCGCGGTCGCCCGTCGCGCAGGCTCGGCCCAGGGATTCGCACAGGGCGGCTTCGCGCCCGGCGAACAAGGAGGCGTCCTGCGATGATGCGCTTCGACCTGCCCGACCTCACCCTCTTCCGTCACGTGGTCGAGGCCGGCTCGATCACCCACGGGGCTGCGCGGGCGAACCTCGCGCTCGCCGCCGCCTCGACGCGCATCCGGGCGATGGAGACCTCGCTCGGCGCGGCCCTCCTCACCCGCAGCCGCCTCGGTGTGGTCCCGACCCCGGCCGGGCGGACGCTGCTGGCCCATGCCCGCGGGCTGATCGCCGGCATCGAGCGGATGCAGGGCGAGCTCTCGGCCTATTCCGGCGGCACCGTCGGGCAGATCCGGGTCCTGGCCAACACCAACGCGCTCACCGAATTCCTGCCCGATGCGCTCGCCGCCTACCTGACAAGGAACCCCGGCGTCAGCGTCGAGATCGACGAGCACACCTCGGACGAGATCGTCGGCCTCGTCGCCGACGGGCAGGCCGACCTCGGCATCCTGTCGGGCACGGTCGACACCGGCACCCTGCAGACGTTTCCGTTCCGGAAGGACCGGTTCGTGCTCGTGGCGGCCCGCGGCCACGCCCTGGCCGAGCGCGAGACCGTCTCCTTCGGCGAGGTCCTGGCGTACGACCTCGTCGGCCTCGACCGGGCGAGCGCGCTCACGCGCTTCCTCGCCGACAAGGCGGCCCGCGTCGGGCGCCCGATGCGCCTGCGGGTGCAGCTGCGGGGCTTCGACGCCGTCTGCCGCCTCGTCGAAGCCCGCGTCGGGGTCGGCATCGTGCCCGAGAGCATGGCCCGGCGGGTGGCGCGCGGCCTCGACATCGCCGTCGTGCCGCTGGTCGAGCCCTGGGCGACCCGCGCCTTGACCCTGTGCCTCCGCAGCTTCGAGGGACTTCCGGCCTTCGCGCAGGACTTCGTCAGGCACTTGCGCGATGGTGGTGAGAACCGAGCGTAGGTCACAAGCTCTCATTGTTCGAGATAATGAATACATTCTACCTAGGGTAGAATGTTTCCGAATTTTTCAGACCGTGCACGTTTCGTTGATCGCGGAGGACTACGCAAAGACCTTTTTTCGGGATGGAGTCTGCCATCTCTACCGTGCGGGCGTCGCGAAGACGCTGGCTGCCAGACGGATGTCTTCGATGATGCCTGCTCAAACAGACTGCTTCGACGTCGTGGTGATCGGCGCCGGCCTGGCCGGAACCTGCCTCGCCGGCCGCCTCGCCAGCCAGGGCCGCAGCGTGGCGCTGATCGACGCCCACGCCGTCCACCCGCACGATTTCCGTGCGGAGAAGTACGGCTCGGCGCAGATGACGCTGTTCGAGGCGCTCGGCTTCGGCGACGCCACCCGCGGCTGCACGACCCGGACCGATTCCGTCCGGGTCGTCCGCTTCGGCCGCCTCGCCCACTGGGAGCGGACCACCGAATACGGCGCCGCCTATCCCGACCTGATCAACGCCCTGCGCGCCGCCCTGCCCGCCGGGCTGCTCACCGTCGGCCGGGTCGCCGACCTCGACCTCGGCCCGGACCGGCAGGTTGTCACGCTCGCCGACGGGCGCCGGTTCGAAGGCCGGCTCGTCGTGCTGGCCACCGGCCTCGGCGACGTGCTGCGCCGCAAGGCCGGGATCTCACGGCGCGTGATCGGCGAGCGACACTCCCTGGCCGCGGGCTTCGACATGGCCGCGCCGCGTTCCGCCTTCCCGTTCCCGGCGATGACCTACTTCTCCGAGCGCTTCGGCGGCGGCGACGCCTACCTCACGCTGTTCCCCCTCGGCGAGACCATGCGGGCGAACCTGTTCTGCTACCACCAGCCGAACGCCCCCTGGACGAAGGCGCTCCGCGCCGACCCGGAGGGCGCCCTGCGCACGCTGATGCCGGGGCTCGCCGCCCATTGCCCGGACCTCGCGATCGCGGGCGCGGTCGAGGTTCGCCCGATCGACCTGATGCGGGCCGAAGGCCACGTGCGCGACGGGCTCGTCCTCGTCGGCGACGCGTTCCAGACCGCCTGCCCGATTCCCGGCACCGGGATCGGCAAGGTGCTGACCGACGTGCGCCAGCTCGCCGAGGCGCACCTGCCGGGCTGGCTCGCGACGCCGGGGATGGGCGCCGACAAGGTCGCCGCGTTCTATGCCGACCCGGTCAAGGTCGCCTGCGACGCCGCGAGCCTGGAATCCAGCCTCTACGCCCGCGCGCTGGCCACCGAGACGACCCTGCCCTGGGCGGCCCGCCGGGTGCGCAACCGCGTCGCGCGCCACGCGATCCGCTACGCGACCGACGCCTCGCGCGGGGCGATGCGCGCAGCCTCGGTGGTCGTGGCCCACTTGGCGGTGTGAAGCGGGCTTGGCCGTGTGACGCGAACTCGGCCGTGTAATACTAAGTCTCATGGGTCAGGACCCATGACGTCCGGCGGATTGCCGCCGCCCCGCAGTCGCGGGGGCGAGACCTCGATGAGTCGGGCTCATCGAGGTCTGGTATAACGCGGACTCGGCCGTCCGACGCGCGCCGCGCGGTTGCCCCGTCCCACCGTTGGCGTAGCCTCGGTGGCGCGACGGAGGGGACGGCGATGGCGATCACCAATGTGGAGTCTCTGGGCAGCCGCCGCGGGGCGATGGTGCTGCTCGAGGTGCTGCGCTCCGAGGGCGTGCGCTACATCTTCGGCAATCCCGGCACCACCGAGCTGCCGCTGATCGATGCGCTCACCGACACCCCCGACATCGCCTACGTGCTGGCGTTGCAGGAGGCGAGCGCGGTGGCGATGGCCGACGGCTACGCGCACGCCGCGCGTCGGCCCGCCTTCCTCAACCTCCACACCGCCGGCGGCCTCGGCCACGGCTTCGGCAACCTGATCAACGCCCACGTCTCCGGCACGCCGCTGGTGGTGACGGCCGGCCAGCAGGATTCGCGGCACGCGATCACCGACCCGCTGCTGTTCGGCGACCTCGTCAGCCTCGCCACCCCCGCCGTGAAGTGGGCGCGCGAGGTGACGAACGCCGACCAGCTGCCGACCCTGCTGCGGCGCGCCTTCCACGATTGCTCGGCCGCCCCCTCCGGCCCGGTTTTCCTGTCGCTGCCGATGGACGTGATGGAGGCGATGACCCAGGCGCCCGCCGGCGGCGTCTCGACCATCGACCGCTGCGCCGTGGCGGGCTCGCTGGACCGGCTGGCCGACCATCTCGCCGCGGTGGCGCCGGGGCGCCTCGCCCTCATCGCCGGGGACGAGATCGACGCCAGCGACGCGTCCAGCCAGGCCGTGGCGCTCGCCGACCTCCTCGGCGCGCCGGTCTACGGCTCGTCCTGGCCGGCCCACATCCCCTTCCCCACCGCCCACCCGCTCTGGGCCGGGAGCCTGCCGACCAAGGCGACCGAGATCGCGAAGATCCTCGGCGCCTACGACGCTGTGTTCGCCCTCGGCGGCAAGTCGCTGATCACCGTGCTCTACACCGAGGGCTCGGCGGTGCCGGCCGGCACGCAGGTGTTCCAGCTCTCGGCGGACGTGCGCGACCTCGGGCGCACCTACGAGACCACGCTGTCGATGGTCGGCGACGTCCGCGCCTCCCTCGACGCGCTGCTGCCGCTTCTGAAGCCGCGCCTCGCTGGCCGCGCCGACGCCTACGCCGCCCTGCGGGTCGCGGCCGCCCGGAACTACGCCGTCCGACGCGAAAGACTGATGGAAGCGGCCGACGCCGCCTTCGCCGACCCGGTGATCGCGCCGCTGGTGGCGGCCCGCGAGATCGCCCGCGCGGTGGGGGCCGACACCGCCATCGTCGATGAGGCGCCGGCGACGATGGCGCACCTGCGCACCTTCCTGCACAGCGAGCGGACGCACCAATACGCCTCGATGCGCGGCGGCGTGCTCGGCTGGGGCATGCCGGCCTCGGTCGGCACCTCGCTCGGCCTCGACCGCGCGCCGGTGGTCTGCGTCGTCGGCGACGGGGCGGCGATGTACTCGCCCCAGGCCCTGTGGACCGCCGCGCACGAGAATTTGCCGGTGACGTTCGTCGTCATCAACAACGCCGAGTACAACATCCTGAAGAACTACATGAAGTCGCAGACGCACTACGCCTCGGCGCGCGCCAACCGCTTCATCGCCATGGACCTCACCGACCCGCGGATCGACTTCCCGGCGCTCGCCGCCTCGATGGGGGTGCCGGCGCGGCGCGTGACCCGGGCGGGCGACATCGCGGCGGCGATCGAGGCCGGGATCGCCTCGGGCGGGCCGAACCTCGTCGAGGTCGTGGTGCGGGCGACCTGAAGCGTCTCACGGGACCAGCAGGATCGCCCCCGTCGTCGCCCGCGCCTCCGCCGCGCGATGCGCCTCGGCGACGTCCGCCAAGGGGAACCGCGCCCCGATGCGCGAGACGATCGCCCCGGAGGCGATGGCGGCAAAAACTTCGGCGGCGTTGGCCCGCAGGGTCGTGGCGTCGGCGTTGTGCGGGAAGACCGAGGGGCGGGTGAGGAACAGGCAGCCCTTCTTGTTCAGGAGTTCCGGCTCGATCGCCGGCGCCGGGCCGGAGGCGGCGCCGTAGAGCACCACGAGGCCGAAGGGCGCGGCGAGGTCGAGGGAGTGCAGGAAGGTGTCGCGGCCGACCGAATCGTAGACGACCCGCGCCTTGCGCCCGCCGGTGGCGGCGAGCAAAGCCTCGGGCCAGCCCGCTTGCGAATAGTCGATCGCCACGTCGCAGCCGGTCTCGCGCGCCACCGCGCACTTCTCCGCCGAGCCGGCGGTGCCGACGACGACGGCGCCGAGCGCCTTCGCCCAGCGGCACAGGATCTGCCCGACGCCGCCGGCGGCTGCGTGGACCAGCACCATCTCGCCCGGCTGCACCGCGTGGGTGCGCCGGAGCAGGTACTGCGCGGTCATCCCCTTGAACAGCAGGGCGGCGGCGTCATCGTCCGAGACGGCGTCGGGGATGGCCACCAGCTTGTCGGCCGGCACGATCCGCCGGTCGGCGTAGGCGCCGAGGCCGGCGTTCATGGTCGCGACCCGGTCGCCGACCCGGAAGCCCGCGACGCCCTCGCCCAGCGCCTCGATCCGCCCGGCGGCCTCGTGGCCGAGCCCGGTCGGCAGCGGCAGCGGGTAGGCGCCCTTGCGCTGGTAGACGTCGATGAAGTTGAAGCCGATCGCGGTCTGGCGCAGCAGCACGCTGCCCGGCCCCGGCGGCGGCAGCTGGACCGGCTCGAGCCGCATCGCCTCGGGGCCGCCGAAGTCGCGGAGGATGACGGCGTTCGCGTCGGTCATGGCGTTTCTCCGAACTTCGGCCGCGTTCATGGGCGCCGTCTTCGCGTAGACCTAGCCCCGCGCCCGGCCTCTGCCTAGAAGGCGCTCGATGCAACCGGAAAGGGAGAGTGCGATGGCCGTCGCCGACGTCGCCGCGGATTCGCTCGCCGCCCTCGACACCCCCTGCCTGCTCCTCGACGAGGCGCGCCTGACCGCCAACGTCGCGCGGATGCGCGAGCGGCTTTCCGGCCTCGGCGTCGCGTTCCGGCCTCACCTCAAGACCGCGAAGTCGCTCGCCGTCGCGCGGCGCGCGATGACCGGCCCGCACGGTCCGGCCATGGTCTCGACGCTCCGCGAGGCCGCCTACTTCGCCGAGGGCGGCGTCACCGACCTGACCTACGGCGTCGGCATCGCGCCGCAGAAGCTCGACCGGGTCGGCGGCATCCGCCGGCAATTCGGGGCCGACCTTGCGATCATCCTCGACAGCGTCGCGCAGGCCGAGGCCGTCGCGGCCTGGGTGGCGGCCAACCGCGATCCCTCCTGCGCCCCCTCCTGCGCCTCCCTGCCCTGCCTCATCGAGGTCGACGCCGACGGGCACCGCTCCGGCGTCGCCCCGGACGACGCCGGCACGCTCGTCGCCATCGGCCGCATCCTCGTCGACGGCGGCGCCGAGCTGCGCGGGGTGCTGCTGCATGCCGGCGACAGCTACGGCCTCGACGACCCCGAGCGAATCGCGGCGGCGGCCGAGGCCGAGCGCGCGGCGGCCGTCGCGGCGGCCGGGCACCTGCGCGCGGCCGGCCTCCCCTGCCCCGTGGTCAGCGTCGGCTCGACGCCGACCGCGCGGTTCGCCGGGGATCTCGACGGCGTCACCGAGGTGCGGGCCGGCGTGTTCATGTTCGGCGACCTGTTCCAGGCGGGCGTCGGCAGTTGCGGCGCCGACGACATCGCCCTGTCGGTGCTCGCCACCGTGATCGGCCACCAGGCGGCCAAGGGTTGGATCATCGTGGATGCCGGATGGATGGCCCTGTCGCGCGACCGCGGCACCGCGCGCCAGGCCGTGGACCAGGGCTACGGCATCGTCTGCGATCCCGCGGGGCGCCCCTACCCGGACCTGATCGTGCGCGACGCCAACCAGGAGCACGGCATCGTCGCCCTCCGCCCCGGGTCGAGGGCGGCGCTGCCGGAGCTTGCCTTGGGCGCACGCCTGCGCATCCTGCCCAACCATGCCTGCGCCACGGCGGCGCAGTACGCCTGCTACCACGTGCTCGACGCGTCCGGGCGCGTCTCGGCCACGTGGCCCCGCATCGCCGGCTGGTGACCTTTTCCATGACGCATCCAATCGCCAAGACGCATCCAATCGCCAAGACGCATCCGATCGAACGCATCGCGACGAAGGCTGTACCGGAGCCCGCCGGCCATTACGCGCAAGCCACCGCGTGGCGCGACCTCGTCTTCGTCTCGGGCCAGCTCGGGCCTCGCCCCGACGGCAGCCACACCTTCGATCGCCCGTTCGAGGAGCAGGCGCGGCAGGCGCTCGCCAACGTGCTCGCCATCCTCGGCGAGGCCGGATGCGGGCCGGAGCGCGTGCTCAAGGTCACCGCCTACCTCGTCGGAGTCGAGAACTGGCCGGCCTTCGACCGGATCTATGCCGAGGCGTTCGGCGAGGCCCGCCCCGCCCGCGCGGTGGTGCCGGTGCCGGGCCTGCATCACGGCTACCTCGTCGAGATCGAGGCGATCGCCGCCCGGCCCGACCCGGCCTGATCACCGGTCCGCGCGGAGCCACCCCCTCAGAACCCATCGCCTCTCAGTACCGCTCGACCCAGGGGCGCAGCTCCAGCTCCTGGGTCCAGGCGCTGCGGTCCTGGCGCAGCACGTCGCGGTAGCTGCGGGCGATGGCCTCCGGGTCGAGGTGGCTGTCGGGCGCGTCCGGCGCCTCGGGCGCGCGGGCCGGATTCCGGATCGCGCCATCGATGACGAAGTGCGCGACGTGGATGCCCTGCGGCTGCAATTCGCGCGCGAGGCTCTGGGCCAGGCCGCGCAGGGCGAATTTGCCCATCGCGAAGGCCGAGGAGCCGGCGAATCCCTTCACGCTCGCCGAGGCCCCGGTGAGCAGGATGGCGCCGTGGCGGGCGGGCAGCATCCGCTTGGCGGCGGCCTGCGCCACCAGGAAGCCGCCGAAGGCCGAGACCGCGAGCGCCTGCGCGGCGGCTTCCGGATCGAGCTCGGCGATGCCGCCGCGCACGCGTCCGCTGGCGTTGTAGACCACCACGTCCGGCGCTCCGCCGAGCGCCGGCTCGATCGCGGCGAACAGCGCCTCGACCTCGGCCGGCCGACTCGCGTCGCAGGCGTGGACCGACGCACCGGTCTCGCGGGCCAGCGCGTCGAGTTTTTCGACGTTGCGCGCCGCCAGGCCGACCCGCAGCCCGTCGGCGGCGAGTTGCCGGGCGAGCGCCGCACTCAAGCCCGAGCCGGCCCCGACGATCAGGGCGCGATAATAGGTCGGCGTCATGGATGCGGCCTCCGGGCTGTGCGAGCCGGCAACGTCGGGCACGCGGGGCGGTTCGCGCCGCGCGATGGATCAGTCGCGCCGCGCGCGGAAGAAGTTGCGCAGCATCTGCGCCGCCTCGTCCTCGCGAAAGCCCCCATACACGTCCGGCGCGTGGTGGCAGGTCGGCTGGTTGAACACGCGCGCACCGTTCTCGACACCGCCGCCCTTGGGGTCGGCCGCCCCGTAATAGAGCCGCCGGATCCGCGCGAAGCCGATCGCGCCCGCGCACATCGGGCACGGCTCCAGGGTGACGTAGAGGTCGCAGCCCGACAGCCTTTCGTCGCCCAGCGCGGCGCAGGCGGTGCGGATGGCCAGGATCTCGGCATGCGCCGTCGGATCGCGCAGCGCGCGGGGCCGGTTGTGCGCCACCGCGAGCACCACGTCGTCGCGCACGACCACCGCGCCGACCGGCACCTCGCCGGCCTCCGCCGCACGGCGCGCCGCCGCGAAGGCGAGGTCGAACGGCGTCTCGCCCGGCCGGCCGGCGAACGACGTCGTGTTCGCGGCGAGGCGCGTTTTCGCGGGAGGGATCGAGTCGGGCACGACGACGTTCCTAGCGGTCGCCGCCGCCGCCGGGAAGCGCGCCGCCGCCCCCAACACAGGTCAATGTTAATCGGCGGAACATTAATCCGCCTTCCGCCGTTTCTCCCCCAGCGCGGCAAGGCCGCATTCAGGACGAGGAGCCGGCGATGAGCAGCACCACCGACAAGATCAAGGGCGCGGCCAACGAGGCGATCGGCAAGGCCAAGCAGGGCATCGGCAACGCGACCGACAACGCGAACCTGAAGGCCGACGGCGTTGCGCAGGAGGCCAAGGGCAAGGCCGAAGGCGTCAAGGGCGACGTGAAGTCTGCCGTCGGCAAGTAAGCGACAGAAGTAAGCGAGCCGCGGATGCAATTGTCCCGACCCGGACCCGGAGATCGGGTCCGGGTCGGGGCCCCATCAGCCTTGCATTGAAGAATTCGTTTTGAGGAGGTCTGCATGATCGGTTGGGCCATCACCTTTCTCGTGGTCGCGTTGGTCGCGGCGCTCCTCGGTTTCGGCGGCATCGCCGGGACGGCGATGGCGGCGGCCAAGATCGTGTTCTTCGTGGCCATCGCCCTATTCTTGATCTCCGCCGTGTTCGGCGTGATGCGCGGGCGTGCGCCGAGGCTCTGACGGGCCGGATTTGTTCTGCGTCGTGAGAGGGGTGGTCTGACAAGGACCGCCCCTTTCGCGTTCGGGGGTGCGTTGCGCTGCGCCAAGCCTTAGGATCGCGGTCGCGCCACCGCGATCGTCCCCAATGGCCCCCTACCCATGAATCCCCACACCTGGGCGCTCTTCCTCGGCGCCGTCTTCCTGCTGTCCGGCACGCCTGGCCCGAACATGCTGCACGTGATGACGCGCAGCCTCCGCTTCGGGTTCGGTGCCAGCCTGTTCGCCATGGCCGGGTGCCTTTCGGCCGTGGTGCTGGTGCTCTGCGCCTCGGCGACGGGGCTCGGGGCGGTGCTGGCCGCCTCGCCGAACCTGTTCGCGTGGCTGCGCTATGCCGGCGTCGCATACCTGATCCTCCTCGGGATCCAGGCCTGGCGCGGAGTCGGCGGCGCGGTCGAGGTCGGCGCGGACCCGGTGGCGCCGTCGGCCGCCCGCCTGTTCCGGGGCGGCTTCCTGATCGGCGTGAGCAACCCGAAGCTGCTGCTGTTCGCGGCGGCGTTCCTGCCGCAATTCATCGATCCCACCGTCGACCAGGGGCTGCAGCTCGCGATCCTGGTCGCGACCTTCGCCGCCGCGGAAGGCTTCTGGTACGCGGCCTACGCGCTCGGCGGCCGGCACCTCGCGCGCCATCTCGCCAGGCCCGCCCTCCGGCGCCTGTTCGACCGTGCCACCGGCGCGATCTTCGTCGGCTTCGGGCTCGGCCTCCTCGCGGGCCGCCCCTGAGCGACAAGGCCATCGCTCGACAGCGCTGGCCCTGATTGTCTTCGGCCTCAATCGCCGGCGCCCGCCTTCGCGGGCTCAGGCTTTCGCTCCGCGGGGCGCTCTTTGCGCCCTGAAGCCGCCGAACGCGGCTTCAAGTGATCGCCGTGCCCTGGCGACGATCCGTCTCGCGTGGCGGAGCCGGCTCTGTTATGGGCTTGGCGATGAGCGACAATCCGACCACCCCCTCCGCGGACGAGCCCGTTCGCGGGACCGACACCACGCAGGCCCCCGAGACTCCGGCGAAGGCACGGCCCGCACGCCGCACGGCCGCCGCGCGGGACAAGGCCTCGCAGCAGGAACCCGCCTCGCACGAGCCTTCGAGCCAAGAGCCTTCGAGCCAAGAGGCTTCGAGCCCGGCGGCTTCGTCACCGGAGCCTTGGAGCCCGGCCACCGACGCCAACGTCCGCTCCGCCGACGACGAGGCGCCGCGCGAGCGCGTGGCCCGCGCCCGGCCGAAGGACCGCCACGCCAACGAGCGTCCGGCCAAGGACGCGACGAAGGATGCGGCCAAGGAGTCGGCCAAGGCGCCGACGAAGGCCGCCAAGGCCCCGAAGGAGCGCGGCGGCGACGCCCCATTGCGTCGCCGCCCGGCTGCGGCCGTGCCGGCGCCGGCCGATCCGGCCTCCCTCGACCCAGCCTCGGTCGACGCGGCCCCCGCCGACTTGGCTCCTGTCGATTCGGCTCCCATCGACCTGGCCCCCGCCGCCATGTCTCCCGTCGATTCGGCTCCCGTCGAAACCCATGCGGACGCGGACTTCGACGACGCGCCGGAGACGGTCGCCGTCGAGGCCGCTCCGAAGGCCGAGACCGCCGCGAAGGCAGAACCTGCCGCGCCCGAGACCTACGAGGGCGAGCGCATCGCCAAGGCGATCGCGCGGGCCGGCATCGCCTCGCGCCGCGACGTCGAGGCGATGATCGCCGAAGGCCGCATCACCCTGAACGGCCGCGTCCTCGACACGCCGGCGATCAACGTCACCGATTCGGACGCCATCACCGTCGACGGCGAGCCGCTGCCGACGCGCGAGCGCACCCGGCTCTGGATCTTCCACAAGCCGCGGGGCCTCGTCACCACGGCCCGCGACCCGGAAGGCCGCCAGACCGTGTTCGAGGTGATGCCCGAGGAGATGCCGCGCGTCGTCGCGATCGGCCGCCTCGACATCAACACCGAAGGCCTGCTGCTGCTCACCAACGACGGCGGCCTCGCCAAGGTGATCGCCCACCCCGACACCGGTTGGCTGCGCCGCTACCGCGTCCGCGCCTTCGGCGACATCACCCAGATGGAGCTCGACCAGCTCCGCAAGGGCGTGACCATCGACGGGATGGAATACGGGCCGGTCGAGGCGACCCTCGACCGCGCCACCGGCGACAACGTCTGGCTGACGCTCGGCCTGCGCGAGGGCAAGAACCGCGAGGTCAAGCGCATCCTCGAGCATCTCGGCCTCTCGGTGAACCGGCTGATCCGGCTGTCGTTCGGGCCGTTCCAGCTCGGCGACCTCGAGGTCGGGCTGACCGAGGAGATCAAGACCAAGGTGCTCAAGGAGCAGCTCGGCAAGGGCCTGTCCGCGCAGGCCGGCGTCGACTTCGAGAGCCCGGTGCGCGAGCCGATCGCACCCTTCGGCGCGCCGAAGAAGGAGGCGCAGGCCGAGCGGCCGCGCCGGGACGAGGCCCCCCGCGGCCGTGCGCCCTCCGGCGGCGCGCGTCCCATGCGTGCGGCGACGCCGGCCCGCGTGCCGACCGGCGGCATGGGCGCGGGCCCGCGCCGTTCGGTCTGGCGGGCCGACGAATCCGACAACCCGGAGGGCTTCCGGCCCTCCAAGGTGCCGCGCCGCGGCGCCGACCCGAAGGCCGAGCGGGCCGCCGCCGCGGAGAGCCGCGGGCGCGAGCGCGTCGGCGCGATCAACACCGGCGACCGGCGCGTGCTGGTCGAGCGCCTGTCGGCGAGCCCTGCGCCTGCCGAGGAGGCGGCGCCGCAGCGCCGCTACGCCCGCGACGAGAACGGCGCCAAGCCGCAGCGCCGCCGGGACGACCGCGACGCGGGCGCCCGCCCGGACCGGCCCTACACGCCGCGCTTCAACGAGGGCGCCGACCGCGGCCCGCCGCGCAGCGACCGCGGCACGGGGTTCCGCGGGCAGGATGCGAACGAGCGTCCGCGCGAGGCCCGCGGCTACCAGGGCGAGCGCCGCGACGGCGGCCGCACCGAGGGCGCCCGCCCGGAGGGACGCGGCTACCAGGGCAAGAAGCCGGCCGGCCAGCCGAGAAGTTTCGAGGGCAATTCCGGTGGGTTCGGCGGCAAGCCATCCGGCGGGTTCGGGGGCAAGCCCGGCGGGTTTGGGGGCAAGCCGTCCGGCGGGTTTGGGGGAAAGCCATCCGGCGGGTTCGGTGGCAAGCCCGGCGGTGAGCGCGAGACCGGCTACAAGGGCCGCGTCGAGGGCAGCTTCAAGCCGCGCAGCGAAGGTGGCTTCAAGGGCGGCCAGGGCCGGCCCGGCGGCGGGGCCGGTCGTCCGGCAGGCAGCAAGCCCGGCGGGTTCGGGGGCAAGCCCGGAGGGTTCGGCGGGAAGCCATCCGGCGGGTTCGGCGGCCGGCCCGGTGGTGGTCGTCCGCCCGGCCGCGGCGGGCGGTGAGGATCGTCGGCGGGGATTGGCGCGGCCGGCGCCTCGCCACCCCGCGCTCCGACGCGATCCGCCCGACCACGGACCGCCTTCGCGAGGCCCTGTTCAACGTGCTGGCCCACGCCTACGACGACGCGGTGCCGGGCGCCCGCATCCTCGACCTGTTCGCCGGCACCGGCGCCCTGAGCTTCGAGGCGTTGTCGCGCGGCGCGGCCTACGCGCTCCTGGTCGACGAGGGGGCTGAGGCGCGCGGCGTGATCCGTGAGAACATCGAGCAGTTCGGCGCCGAAGGGCGCACCCGGCTGTTTCGGCGCGACGCGACCAAGCTCGGCCCCTCCGGTACCACTGGGCGCTTCTCCCTGGTGTTCTGCGATCCGCCCTACGGTCGCGACCTCGCGCCGGCGGCGCTCACCGCGGCCGCCGAGGGCGGCTGGCTGACGCAGGACGCCCTGGTGGTGGTCGAGGAGGTCGCCAGCGCCGTCGTCGCCCTGCCCCCAGGGTTCTCCGAGCTCGAACGGCGGACTTACGGCGACACGGCGGTGACGCTGGCGCGCTTCACCGGCTGAGGTCCGCATACGGCGCGTTCGCACCCGGTGAGAAAGGCGCTTCCTTGACCCCTCCGTCCATCGCCCCCTTGCCCCTCGTCCTCCTGACCAACCCGATCCACGCCGACGCGGTCGCGATGCTGGCGCCCCATGCCCGCGTCGTCGTCGCCCCCGACACCGCCGCGGCGACGCTGCGGGCGCTCGCCCCCGACGCCGCCGGGATGATCGTGCGCGCGCAGCTGCCCGACGACATCCTCGACCACGCCCCGAACCTCCGCGGCATCGTCCGCCACGGGGTCGGGCTGGACTTCGTGCCGCTGGAGGCCGCCACCGCCCGCGGGATTCCCGTGGCGAACCTGCCCGGCAGCAACACCGGCGCGGTGGCCGAGTACGTCTTCTCCGCCCTGTTCGCCCTGCGGCGGCGGCTCGCCGACCTCGATGCCGGCCTGCGCCGGGACGGCTGGCTCGCGGCCAAGACCCGCGCCAACGACCTCGCCGAGGTCGGCGGCTCCACCCTCGGCATCCTCGGGATGGGCGAGATCGGCCGCCGCGTCGCCGGGATCGCCCGCCACGGCTTCGGCCTGCGCGTGCTCGGTTCGTCGCGGACCGCCTCGGACCATGGCGGCCTCGTCGAGCCGGTGGACGTCGCGACGCTGTTCTCGGAGAGCGACGCGGTGGTGATCGCCTGCCCCCTGACGGATGCGACGCGGGGGCTGGTCGACGCGGCGCTGATCGGGCGGATGCGCCCGGGCGCGGTGCTGATCAACGTCGCCCGCGGGCCGATCGTCGTCACCGACGCGGTGGCGGCGGCCCTGAACGCGGGCCGGCTCGGCGGCGCGGCGCTCGATGTGTTCGAGCACCAGCCGCTGGCGCCCGACCACCCGCTCCACGCCTGCCCGAACCTGCTGCTGACGCCGCACGTGGCCGGCACCACCGCCACGAGCCTGCGCGCCATGGGCCTGGGCGCCGCCGAGGAGATGCTGCGCATCCTGGCGGGCGAGCGCCCGCGGAACCTCGTGAACCCGGCCGCGCTGGAGCGTTGAGGGCGATCGCCGGCGGCCTGGGTCCGAAGTGCGCTCGGGGGCCGTGACGGTGCGCGGGGCGACAGGATTCGCGCATGCCGGTACTGGCGGTTCGCTTTGCGCGCATCCCCTCGCCCCGCGTGGATCTCGGGCTTGCCCGAGATCCGAACCTACCTGCCGAAATCGGGCAGGCCCGACTTCGGTGGGGGAGAGGGCTTTGCCGACCTCGTCGTCGGCGAAGCGAGGCGGCAGCCGAGGGTGAGGGGGCTGCCACGGAGGAACCACATCCGTTCGCACCCCCTCACCCTCGCTTCGGCGTTGCCTTCGCTTCCCGCACGGACGACGAGGTCCGTGCGGGCCTCTCCCCGCCCGCGGGGAGAGGGGAACCCGCGCGTCGTCCGACGCCATGACGAAACGTGCGAATACGGTGGCCCGTTCGCGATAGGGCGCGCGCTTGTCCGGATCGAAGGAGCAGACGATGAGCAAGGGCCTGCGGAAGGGTCTCACCAGCTACGGCGATGCCGGGTTCTCGCTGTTCCTGCGCAAGGCCTTCATCAAGGCGGCGGGCTATTCCGACGACGCCCTCGACCGGCCGATCGTCGGCATCACCGACACGGCCAGCGACTTCAACCCGTGCCACGGCAACGTGCCGGCGCTGATCGAGGCGGCCAAGCGCGGGGTGATGCTGGCCGGCGCGATGCCGATGGTGTTCCCCACCATCTCGATTCACGAGAGCTTCGCGCACCCGACCTCGATGTTCCTGCGCAACCTGATGGCGATGGAGACCGAGGAGATGATCCGCGCCCAGCCGATGGACGCGGTGATCGTGATCGGCGGCTGCGACAAGACTCTGCCGGCCCAGATCATGGCGGCGGCGAGCGCCGACCTGCCGACGGTGGTGATCCCCACCGGGCCGATGGTCGTCGGCCACCACAAGGGCGAGGTGCTCGGCGCCTGCACCGATTGCCGCCGGCTCTGGAGCGCGCACCGCGCCGGCCAGCTCGACGCGGCCGAGATCGCTGCCGTCGAGGGCCGGCTCGCGCCGTCCGTCGGCACCTGCATGGTGATGGGCACGGCCAGCACCATGGCCTGCATCACCGAGACCCTGGGCCTGTCGCTGCCGATGTCGGCGACGATCCCCGCGCCCCATGCCGAGCGCATCCGCCTCGCCGAGGCCAGCGGCCGGCGCGCCGCCGAGATGGCGGTCTCGGGCGGTCCGCGCCCGAGCGCGCTGCTGACGCCGGACGCGTTCCGCAACGCGCAGGTGGTGCTCCAGGCGATCGGCGGCTCGACCAACGGGCTGATCCACCTCACCGCCATCGCCAACCGCACGCCGCACCGCATCGACCTCGACGCCTTCGACCGGCTCGGCCGCGCGGTGCCGGTGCTCGTCGACCTGAAGCCGTCCGGCGAGCACTACATGGAGCATTTCCACCATGCCGGCGGCGTCCCGAAGCTGATGGCGCAGCTCGGCGACCTGATCGACCTCGACGCCGGGACGGTGGCCGGCGGGACGCTCCGCGACGTGGTCGCGGCGGCCGAGGACGTGCCGGGCCAGGACGTGATCCGGCCGCGCGACAACCCGATCAAGCCGCTGGGCGCGATGGCGGTGCTGCGCGGAAACCTCGCGCCGCGGGGCGCCGTGATCAAGCACAGCGCCGCGAGCCCGGCGCTGCTCCAGCACGAGGGCCGGGCGGTGGTGTTCGCCTCGATCCCCGACATGACCGCACGGATCGACGACCCCGACCTCGACGTCGGCCCTGACGACGTGCTCGTGCTGCAGAACGCCGGCCCCAAGGGGGCGCCCGGCATGCCGGAGGCCGGCTACCTGCCGATCCCGAAGAAGATCCTGGCGACCGGGGTGAAGGACATGGTCCGGATCTCCGACGCGCGGATGAGCGGCACCGCCTTCGGCACGATCGTGCTGCACGTCACGCCGGAATCGGCCGACGGCGGCCCGCTCGGCCTCGTGCGCACCGGCGACCGCATCCGCCTCGACACGGCGGGCCGGCGGATCGACCTCCTGGTCGAGCCGGCCGAGCTGGAGCGCCGCCGGTCGGAGGCCGGGCCGGCCGAGCGCCCGGCCTGGGCCGCCCGCGGATACAGCCGCCTGCTCTACGAGACGGTCGAGCAGGCCGACGAGGGCTGCGACTTCGGTTTTATGCGCGCGACGCCCGAGGCCGGCTGACCGCTCCCAACCTTAGCCCTCCGCGCCCGGCAGGACGATTTCCGCGCGCAGGCCCCCCTGCGGCAAGGTCGCGAGCCGGATCTCGCCGCCATGCGCGCGGATCGCCGAGCGCGCGATGGCCAGCCCGAGCCCGGTGCCGCCGGTCTCGTCGTTGCGCGAGTCGTCGAGGCGGGCGAAGGGCTCGAACATCGCCTCGACCCGGTCCGCGGGGATGCCCGGCCCGTCATCCTCGACCCGGATGCGCACGTCCGCCCCGTCGCGGTCGAGGGCGATGCGGGCGCGCGCCCCATAGCGAACCGCGTTCTCGACGAGGTTGTCCAGCGCCCGCCGCAGGGCGTCGGGCCTCCCTGCGAAGGGCAGGGTTTCGGGCGCCGACAGGGTGACGTCGCGGCCGAGCGCCACGTGGTCCGAGACCAGGGTGCGGGCAAGCTCAGTGAGATCGAGGGGGCCGCTCGCCTGCGAGGCGGCGTCGTCCCGGGCAAACGACAGGGTCGCCTCCACCATCCGCTTCATGTCGCCCAGCGTGCGCACCATGCCGGCGCGCAACGCCTCGTCCTCCACCATCTCGGCGCGCAGCCACAGCGAGGCGATGGGCGTACGCAGGTCGTGGCTCACGGCGGCCAGCATCCGCGTGCGGTCGTCGACGTAGGCCCGGAGCCGCGCCTGCATCCGGTTGAAGGCGATCGTCATCGTCTTCAGCTCCGCCGGCCCCGGCTCCGGCAGGGGCGCGACCAGGGTGCCGCGCCCGGCCTCCTCGGCGGCCTGCGCCAGGGCGGTCACCGGCCCGACCACCCCGCGCAGCCCGAGGCCGACGGCGACGAGCACGGCGACGACGCTGGCGACGATCTGGAACAGGCCGATCCGCATCCAGGGCGGCGTCGGCAGCGCGACCGGCGCCTCGCCGTTGAGCCAGCGCCCGTCGGCGAGGTGCACCGAGACCTGGAGCGCCTCCGGTTTGGCCCGGCGCTCCTCGGCGCCGGGAGCGTCCGCGACGTCGCGCTCGACCGAGTCGTGTTTGACCAAGTCGCGCTTCACCAAGAGGAGCCGCGCCTCGCTCGCATCCGCCTGGAGCCTGCGGTCGAGGCCGTGCGCCAGCCGCGCCTCGTCGGCGTCCATCGCCCCGTCGGGGACGAGGCTGGCCTGGCCGATCGAGAAGTGATGGCGCGGCGAGTTGAAGGCCGCGATGGTGCCCGGCACCGCGTCCGCCGGCACCGTGTCGAGCAGTCGCACGAGGATGGCGATGCGGTCGATCACCTGGGTGCGTCCCGCGGCCCGCCCGACGCGGGTCGCCTCGCTCGCGAACATCGCGAAGGCGGCGGCCTGCGCCGCCACCACCGCCAGCACGAGCAGCAGCGCCAGCCGCCAGACCAGCGAGCGCGGCACCAGGCGGATCACCGGACCTCCCGCACGTCGGCGGCGAAGACGTAGCCGCCGCCCCACACCGTCTTCAACAGCTCGGGATGGGCCGGGTCGCGCTCGAGCTTGCGCCGCAGCCGGCTGACCTGGTTGTCGATGCTGCGATCGAAGGCCTGGGCCGTGCGCCCGCTCGTCAGGTCGAGGAGCTGGTCGCGCGACAGCACCACCCGCGGGCGCCGCACCAGCGCTGCGAGCAGGCGGAACTCGGCGGTGCTGAGCACCACCGCCTCGCCGCCCTCGCCGACGAGTTCGCGCCGGTCGCCGTCGAGGACCCAGCGGTCGAAGGCGAGACGCCGGGCGCCGGGCTCCGCGCGCTCCCGCGGCAGGGCGGCGGCGCGGCGCAGCAGGTTCTTCACCCGCGCCAGCAGCTCCCGCGGGTCGAAGGGCTTCGTCACGTAGTCGTCCGCGCCGATCTCCAGACCGACGATCCGGTCGGTCTGCTCGGCCATCGCAGTCAGCAGGATCACCGGCGTGTCGTGCACCTCGCGGATGTGGCGGCAGAGCGAGAGCCCGTCCTCGCCGGGCATCATCACGTCGAGGACGACGAGGTCGATGGCGCTGGTGTTGAGGATCGTGCGCGCCGCCGCGGCGTCGGCCGCCACGCTCACCCGCAGGTCGTGGCGGCGCAGGTAGGCGGCCAAGGGATCGCGGATGTCGCGGTGGTCGTCCACGACCAGCAGGTGGGCAGCGTCCATGTCGTCGAGCCTTTCGCCGCCGATCCTAGCGGCGGCCCGCGCGCGGGCGCGGGAAACAACGTCGCAAGATGTATCCGGCGCTCCGGCCTGCGACAGCTCGACACGAAAGTCCGTCGGCCCGGGATCGTTGCGCGACAGGCCGAGGCCAAGGTTCGTTCCAACCCGATTTGCCAGGCCGATTCGCCGAGCAGATTCGCCAAGCCGCCGGTGCGGTGCGCCGCGGGGGGATCGAAGGATCGAAGCGATGACCACGGACGCCGTCCTGGCGCTCAACCGGTTCGGAGTCGGCGCGCGGCCGGGGGAGGTCGCCCGCATCGCCGCCGACCCCCGCGGATGGCTTCGCGCGCAGCTGTCGCAGCCCGCCGCGGCCCTGATCGACGACCCTGCGCTCCCGTCCTCCGATGCGGCGGCGAGGCAGCTCGCGCAGGCCCGCCGGGCGAAGCGCGATCCGGCGGCCGAGCCTGCGGCGCAGCCGGTCGATCCCGGGCAGCCGGTCGATAAGGCGAAGGCAGCCGATCCGGGGCAGGTCCGGCGAACGATCGGGCGATCCGAGGTCGCGGCGCGGCTCGCGCACGGCGTGGCGACGGAGGCCGGCTTCGTCGAGCGGCTGGCGCTGTTCTTCGCCAACCACTTCGCGGTATCGGCAGACAAGGGGCCGGTCCGCGTGCTCGCCGGCGCCTTCGAGCGTGAGGCGATCCGCCCGCACGTGCTCGGGCGCTTCGCCGACATGCTTGGGGCCGTGCAGCGCCACCCGGCGATGCTGGTCTACCTCGACAACCAGCGCTCCGTCGGCCCGGGCTCGGTGGCCGGCGCGCGCCGCGGCCTCGGCCTCAACGAGAACCTCGCCCGCGAGACCCTGGAATTGCACACGCTGGGCGTCGACGGCGGCTACGGCCAGGCCGACGTCACGGCGCTGGCCGCGGTCCTCACCGGGCGCGGCTGGGTGCCGCCGCTGGCCGACCGGCCGGATGCCGGGCGCTTCCTGTTCAGTCCCAACCGGCACGAGCCGGGCCCGGCGACGATCCTCGGCCGGACCTACGAACCGGGCGGGCTGGAGCAGGGCGACGCGGTGCTGGACGCGCTCGCGCGCCACCCGGCGACCGCCCACCACCTCGCCCGCAAGCTCGCGACCCACTTCATCGCCGACGACCCGCCGGACGGCGCGGTGGCGCACCTCGCCACCGCCTACCGCGAGGGCGACGGCGACCTCGCCGTGGTGGCCGCCGCCCTCGTCGCGACGCCGGAGGCGTGGGACCCGGCCCCGCGCAAGTTCAAGACGCCCTACGAGTTCGTGCTGAGCGCGGCCCGCCTCGTGCCCGGCATCGGCGCGGGCGACGGCCGCACCCTGCGCGCGCTCGCCGCCTTCGGGCAGCGCACCTTCGCGCCGCCGAGCCCGCGCGGCTGGCCGGACGCCGCCGCCGAATGGCTCGCGCCGCACGCCTTCAAGGCCCGGATCGACTGGGCCGCCGAGGCCTGCGAGCGGGCGCCGCCCGCGGACAACCCGGTCGCGCTCGCCGAGGACGCGTTCGGGCCGCTGCTCTCCGCGGCCACCCGGCGCGAGATCGCCCGGGCCGAAACCGGGGCGCAGGGCCTCGCCCTCCTCCTGATGAGCCCGGAATTCCAGCGGAGATAGGTCGATGCGCCTCCACCTTCCGACCCGCCGCGGCCTGCTCGCCGCCGGCTCGACCCTCGCGGTTTCCGCCCTGATGCCGCGGATCGCTTCGGCCGCCACCCGCGATCCGCGCTTCGTCTTCGTGATCCTGCGCGGCGCCCTCGACGGGCTCGCCTTCCTGCCCGCCCTCGGCGACCCGGCCTATGCGAGCTTGCGCGGCGCGCTCGCGCTGCCGGCTTCCGGCGACGGCGCGGCGCTGCCGCTCGGCGGCCTGTTCGGGCTCAACCCGAACCTGCCGTTCCTGAAGGGGCTGTTCGACGCCCGCGAGGCCTTGATGCTGCATGCGGTGGCGACGCCCTATCGCGAGCGCTCGCATTTCGACGGGCAGGACGTTTTGGAGAACGGCACTCCCAGCCCGAACGGCAGCGCGACCGGCTGGCTCAACCGCGCGGCCGGCCTGCTCCCGGCCGCCGGACCGGCCCGCGGACGCGACCTCTTCGCCTGCGGCGCGACGGTGCCCCTGGTGATGCGCGGGCCCGCCCCGGTGATGAGCTGGTCGCCCGGAGACCTGCGCACGCCCCTCGACGACACCGTGATGCGGCTGGAGCGCCTCTACGGCGAGCGCGACCCGCGCCTGCTGGCGGCGCTGACGGAGAGCAACCGCCTCGACGCGATGCTTCCCAAAGGACCAGCCGAAGGCGGTCCGGGCCGGTCCTACGCCACCCTGGCGGCGGCGGCGGGCCGGGTGCTCGCCCGGCCCGAGGGCCCGCGGATCGCGACCCTGGCGCTCGACGGCTGGGACACCCATGCGGCGGAGGGGCCGGCCTCCGGCCGCCTCGCCCACCTCCTCAAGGCCCTCGACGACGCGCTGGCCGCGCTGAAGGCGGAGCTCGGCCCCGCCTGGGGCGAGACCGTGGTCGCGGTCGCCACCGAGTTCGGCCGCACCGCCCACCCCAACGGCACGGACGGGACCGACCACGGCACGGCGGCGGCGGCCTTCCTCGCCGGCGGGGCGGTGGCCGGCGGGCGGGTCGTCGCCGACTGGCCGGGGCTTGCGCCCGCCTCCCTCCTCGACGGGCGGGACCTCCGCCCGACCCTCGACCTGCGCGCCGTGCTGAAGGGCGTCCTGCGCGACCATCTCGGCCTGCCGGACCGGGCGCTTTCCGACACCGTCTTCCCGGGCAGCGGAGGCGTCGGGCCGACGCGCGACCTCCTCGCCTGACCATCGTTTCCGGGCCTGCCAGTCCGGAATCCCGGTGCGGCCTCCCAGCGCGCCTCCCCTCACCCGAAAGGACGATCCGATGTTGAGACGATCGATGTTGAGCAGATCCCTGGGCGCCGCCATCCTCGCCAGCGCCTTCGCCGCGACCCTGTCGGGGCCGGCCTCGGCGCTTCCCCTCGTCGGCCTCGATGCGCCGGAGGCGAACATCGTCCAGGTCTACGGTGGCTGCGGCCCGTTCGGCCATCGCGGCCCCTACGGCGGCTGCCGCACCGGCGGGCAGGCGGGCGGCTACGTCCGCGGGCGCTCCTGCCCGCGGGGCTTCCACATCGGCCCCGCCGGCCGCCGCTGCCGGCTGAACCGCTTCTGAGCGATCGATCCCGCGCCGCCCCTCGCCGGGCGGCGTGGTCCCCGAGCCCACGGAGCAGCAAGCTTACCCGGCGAGGCCTGCCAAATGCAGGAGGATGCCGGCCGCGGAGCAGGCCGCCAGCGTCGGGATCACGCCGGCCTTGAACCGGAACACCGCCACGAGCGCCCCCAGCGCGAGGAGCAGCGCCCACGGGTCCAGGCTGGCGAGCACCGGCAGGTCGAGGCGGATCGGCCCGAAGGCGACCGGTTCGAGGCGGGCGAACAGCGTGTGCAGGGCGAACCAGACCGCGAGGTTCAGGATCACCCCGACCACCGCCGCCGTGATCGCCGAGAGCGCGCCGGCCAGCGCCCGGTCGCCGCGCAGGCGCTCGACGTAGGGCGCGCCGACGAAGATCCAGAGGAAGCACGGCGCGAAGGTCACCCAGGTGGTGAGCAGGCCCCCCAGCGTCCCGGCGAGCAGCGGCGGCAGGCCGCCCGGATTGCGGAACGCGGCGAGGAAGCCGACGAACTGCGTCACCATGATCAGCGGCCCCGGCGTGGTCTCGGCCATGCCGAGCCCGTCGAGCATCTCGCCGGGCCGCAGCCAGCCGAAATGCCCGACCGCCTGCTGGGCGACGTAGGCGAGCACCGCGTAGGCGCCGCCGAATGTCACCATCGCCATCTTCGAGAAGAATAGCGCGATCTGCCCGAACACCTCGCCGGAACCGACCAGGCCGACGATCGCGGCGACCGGCAGCAGCCAGAGCGCGCCCCAGATCGCCGCCGTCAGGAGCGTGCGCGCGGGGGCCTCGCGCTCCTGCGGCAACGCCGCGTCGCCGAGGAGATACGGCCCGGCCTTCGCGGTGCCTGTCGCGCCGTGGCCGCCGCCGACCCGGAACTGCGGCAGGCCGGCGCGGCCGCCGAGATAGCCGAAAAAGCCCGCCGCCAGCACGACCGCCGGGAACGGCAGGTCGAACAGGAACAGCGCGACGAACGAAGCCGCCGCCAGCGCCACCATCGGCGCGCTCTTTAGGGCGCGCCGGCCGATGCGCAGCACCGCCTCGGCGACGACGGCCAGCACCGCCGCCTTGAGCCCGAAGAACAGGCCGGCGACCACGCCGACGTTGCCCGACAGCGCGTAGATCCAGCTCAGCGCCATGATCGCGACGAGGCCCGGCAGCACGAACAGGCCCCCCGCGACGAGCCCGCCGCGGGTGCCGTGCATCAGCCAGCCGACATAGGTCGCGAGCTGCTGCGCCTCCGGCCCCGGCAGCAGCGTGCAGAAGTTCAGCGCGTGCAGGAAGCGACCTTCGGAGATCCAGCGCCGCTCCTCGACGAGGATGCGGTGCATCACCGCGATCTGCCCGGCCGGCCCGCCGAAGGACAGGGCGGCGATGCGGCCCCAGACGGGGACCGCCTCGGCCAGGCTCGGCATCCGCAACCCGGGCGTCGCGGTGTCTGGCATCGGGATGTCGGCGCCGTCCCCCATGTCGGGTTTCGCCTTCCGTGCGCCCGCCGCGGCCGGGCTGTCCGAGGTTTTAGGCGGCCACGCGGGAGGCCAGCACCTTGTCGATGCGGCGCCCGTCCATGTCGACCACCTCGAAGCGCCAGCCGCCGGCCTCGAACGCGTCGCCCGCCGCGGGGATGCGACCGAGCTCGTAGATCACGTAGCCGGCCAGCGTCGTGAAGTCGTCGGAATCCGGCGTCTCGGCCAGTTCCAGCCGCTCGAACGCCTGGCGGGCCGGGATCATCCCGTCGATCAGCAGCGAGCCGTCGGCGCGCTCGACCACGTCGGGCTCCTCGCCGGGTTCCGGGATGTCGCCGGCGATCGCCTCCAGCAGGTCGGTCTGGGTGACGATGCCCTCCAGGGTGCCGTACTCGTCGACGACCACCGCCATCCGCATCGGCTGGCTCTGGAAGGTTTCGAGCACCGCCAGGATCGTCATGCTCTCGTGCACGACGATCGGCGCCTGCGTCGCGGCCGTCAGGTCGATCGCGTCGCCGTCGAGGACTTGGTCGAGCAGGTCCTGCTTGCGCACCACGCCGACGAGTTCGTCGACCTGGCCCCGGCTGACCACGACCTGGGCGTGGCCGCAGGCGCGCACGGCCTTGAGGATCGCCGCGTGGTCGGCGTCGGCGTCGACCCACTCGACCTCGTGGCGCGGGGTCATGATGTCGCTGACCCTGCGCTCGCCGATGGCGAAGATCCGCTCGACCGCCTCCTGCTGGACCTCGCGGATCAGGCCGGCCTCCTGGCTCGCCTGGATCAGCAGGTTGAGTTCGGCGGTCGAGTGCAGCGAGCCCTCGCCATGGCCCGGCTGGAGGCCGAACAGGCGCAGCACGCCGTTGCCGAGCCCGTTGAGGAACAGGATCGCCGGCCGGAACACGAACAGGAAGATGCCGAGGGGGCGGACTACCGCGAGCGCGGTGCGCTCGCTGCGCTGGAGCGCGAGGCTCTTGGGCGCCAGCTCGCCGAGCACGATGTGCAGCGACGTGATCAGGGCGAAGGCGATCGCCACCGCGATGGAATGGGCGGCGACCGGCCCGAGCGACAGCGGCAGCCCGTCCACCGCCGGCGCGATCAGGTGGGCGAGCGCCGGCTCGCCGACCCAGCCCAGCGCCAGCGACGACAGGGTGATGCCGAGCTGCGTCGCGGCCAGATGCGCGTCGAGGCGGTCGGTCGCCCGCTGCAGCGCCGTCGCGTTCGCGCGCCGTTCGGCGACGAGTTCGGCGACGCGGCTCCGGCGCACCGAGACCAGGGCGAATTCGGCCGCCACGAAGAAGCCGTTGGCCAGCACCAGGACGAGGACCGCGAGCAGCCCCAGCGCGGTCGCCCATGCATCGTCGGAAATCGCCGTCTCCCGTCGTGTCGAACGCCCCGCCATAGCAGCCGGCGGCGCGCCGGGCCACGCCGAAGGTCTCGGACGGCGGCGCATCGTCGAACGCAAAATCAGAAACGATGGGTTTCCATCGTTTCCGTTTCAAATCGCCGGGATGATCCTCAAATCAGGCCGATCGCGAGCGCCGGGCGGCGCTCTCAAAGGAGACACGTCATGTCCGAGATCGGCCTCCACCACGTCACCGCCTTTTCCGGCCCGGCAGCGCGCAACCGCGATTTCTACACCCGGGTGCTCGGGCTGCGGCTCGTCAAGACCACCGTCAACTTCGACGACCCGGGCACCTACCACCTCTATTACGGCGACGAGACCGGTCGCCCCGGCACGCTGCTGACCTTCTTCCCGATCGCGCATGCGACGCCGGGCCGGCTCGGCGTCGGCGAGACGCAGGAGATCGCGCTGCGGGTGCCGCGGGCCGCGATCGGCTGGTGGATCCACCGCTTCGTCGCGACGTCCGTCGATCACGACGCGCCGGCGAGCGTCTTCGGCGAGCCGACCCTGCGCTTCCGCGATCCCGACGGGATGCGGCTGGCCCTGGTCGGCGTCGACGGGGCGGAGTCGGAGCCGGCCTGGGGCGGCGGCGCGGTGCCGGCCGAGCACGCGGTGCGCGGCCTGCACGGGGTCACGCTGCGCCTCGCCGAGACCGGCCCGACCGCGGCGATCCTCGCCGACGGCCTCGGCTTCCGCGAGACCGCGCGCGAGGGCGCGTCGATCCGCTTCGCCGGGGACGCGGCGGCCGGCGGCTTCGTGACCCTCGAGGCGGCCGGCGCGGTCGCCCGGGGCCGGCAGGGCGCCGGGTCGGTGCACCACATCGCCTTCCGGGCCGCCGACGACGCGGCCCAGGCGGCGATGGTGGCGCGGCTCTCCGCCGACCACGGCCTCGCGGTCACCGAGCAGCGCGACCGCCAGTACTTCCGCTCGGTCTACTTCCGCGAGCCCGGCGGCGTGCTGTTCGAGATCGCGACCGATGCGCCGGGCTTTGCCGTCGACGAGCCGCTCGCCACCCTCGGCGGCGCCTTGAAGCTGCCGGCCGGCCTCGAACCGCACCGGGCGCGGATCGCGGCCGCCTTGCCCGACCTCGCCTTGCCCGACCTCGCCTTGCCCGACCTCGCCTGACCCGTCTTCCCGCCCCGCGCCTACGGGGCGGGATCGCCCTGCCCGCTTCCTGGAAGTCCGTCATGACCACCACCGATCTCGGCTTCGTCCACCGTTTCGAGCCGGGCGACGCGTCCGTTCGCCCCCTGCTCCTCCTGCACGGCACCGGCGGCGACGAAGCCGACCTGCTGCCGCTCGGCCGGCGGGTGTCGCCGGGCGCCGCCCTGTTGTCGCCGCGCGGTCCGGTCCTGGAGAACGGCATGCCGCGCTTCTTCCGCCGCCTGTCCGAGGGCGTGTTCGACGCCGACGACGTGCGCCGCCGCGCGGCCGACCTCGCCGGGTTCGTGGCGGCGGCGCGGGCGCGTTACGGCCTTCCGGCGCCGCTGGCGCTCGGCTTCTCGAACGGCGCCAACATCGCCGCCGCGATGCTGCTGCTGCACCCCGAAACGCTGGCGGGCACCGTGCTGCTGCGGCCGATGGTGCCGCTGTCGGACGCCGCGCCGGCGGACCTCGCCGGCCGGCCCGTGCTGATGCTGTCGGGCGCGGCCGATCCGATCGTGCCGGCCGAGAACGCGGCGCGGCTCGCCGCCCTCCTCACGGCGGCCGGAGCCCGCGTCGAGCACGCCACGCTTCCGGCCGGGCACGGCCTGTCGCAGGCCGACCTCGCCGGCGTCGAAGCCTGGATGGCGCGCGAAGCGCCGCCGGCTTGAGAGCCGCCGCCGGCTTGAGGGCTGCCGCCGGCTTGAGGGCCGCCCCCGATCCGCGGCCATCCCCCGCAGGCGCTCCCTCGCGGCGTGCAAGCGTATAGGAAGGCACGCCGCGCCCTGCCGACGCCCGGCAGGACGCGCACGGACGCGGGAGCTTTCCATGGATGCCGACCTCGCCGAAACCCTGCGCCGGGCCGCCGCCGCCGGGCGTCGGCACGCCCAGACCTTCGTCGTCCAGACTTTCGTCGACCAGGTCGGCGCCGACGCCCTCCCCTGGTCGGTGGTCGCCGCCTTCGACGCCGAGATCCGCGGCTCGGTCGAGCGCGACCGGCGGATCGAGGACGAGCGCGACCGCGTGCTGATCGCCGCGGTGAAGCTCGCCGACGGCAGGCCGGAGGACGGGACGGAGGCGATCGAGACGGCGCGCGCGCACCTGATCGCGGCGATCGACTACCTGGAACAGGCGGTGCTGCGGTTCGGCGTCGTCAGCCGGGCCGGGGCGAAGCACGGCTTCGGCCCCGCCGGCCGTCCGATCGTCGCGCGGAGCTGAGCACCCCACGGCCGGATGCGTCGCCTGCGTTCGAGCCGTGGTCCTGGCGAAATCGCCGTCGCCGCGTGCGACGACTGCGAGCCCGCCCGGTTGACGTTGGCGGGCTTCCTCGTGCCCTTCGTAAGGATCGTTCCGGCCGCCGCGACGGTTTGCGCCTGCGCAACCGTCGTCCATCTCGACAACCGATGCCGCGCCGGCCGACCGGTGGCGGCTGGAGACTTCCGTGCCGCACAGACAGCCGCTTCGCCTCTGGATCGTCCGCCATGGCGAGAGCGCCGGCAACGTCGCCCGCGATGCGGCCCAGGCCGCCGGCGCGACGCGGATCGACATCGCCGAGCGCGACGTCGACGTGCCGTTGAGCGAACGCGGCCACCGGCAGGCCGAAGCCCTCGGGCGCTGGTTCGCCGCGATGCCCGCCGACGCGCGGCCGAACCTCGTCCTGGCCTCGCCCTACCGCCGCGCGGTCCAGACGGCCGAGGCGATCCGCGCATCGGGGGCGCTCGCCGCCGGCGCGCCGCCGCTGCTGGTCGACGAGCGCCTGCGCGAGAAGGAGTTCGGCATCCTCGATCGCCTCACCCGCGCCGGCATCGAGCAGTTGCACCCCGAGCAGGCGGAACTCCGCACCGACCTCGGCAAGTTCTACCACCGGCCCCCGGGCGGCGAGAGCTGGTGCGACGTCATCCTGCGCCTGCGCAGCGCGCTCGACACGATGGCGCTGCATTACGAGGGCCAGCGCATCCTCCTGGTCGCCCACCAGGTGGTGGTCCTGTGCCTGCGCTACCTGCTGGAGAATAGGACCGAGGCTGAGATCCTGGCCATCGACGCGCAGGGTGACGTCGCCAATTGCGGCGTCACCGAATACGCCCCCGCGGCGGTCGCCGCGCCCGGCCCCGCCCTCGACCTGATCCGCTACAACTTCGTCGCACCCCTTGAGGCACAGGGTGCTCCCGTTACTTCCGAACCCGACGCCAACGAAGCACAGGCCAAGAGCTGACAGCGTTGCACCATCGTCGGAAACCGACCGGAGGACAGCCATGGGCGCCGTGACACCGCTGACCGAGCACGTGCTCCGCGGCATGGCCCCCCCTAAGCCGGAGGGCGACAGCAAGGACGGCCGCGGCTGCGTCCTCATCGTGGCAGGCTGCACGGGCCTGCCCGGTGCCGTGCTGCTGAGCGCCGACGCGGCGATGCGCGTCGGCGCGGGCAAGCTCCAGATCGGCGTGTGCCGCGACCTCGCGATCCCGATCGGCATCGCCGTGCCGGAAGCCCTGGTGGTCGGCTTGGCGCAGACCGAGGGCGGCGGCATCGGCCGCGACTGCGCCGACGACCTCGTCGAGCGGGCCGGCGCCGTCGACGCGATCCTCACCGGTCCGGGCATGAGCGAGGACGCGGACACCGAAGCCGTGGTGTCCGCCCTCGTGCGCGGGGGCAAGGAGGCGGCGTTCGTCCTCGACGCCGGGGCGCTCGTTGCGCTCCGCGCCGACCCGGACCTGACCCGAAGCCTGTCCAGGCCGGCGATCATCACCCCGCATGCGGGCGAGATGGCCAAGCTCCTCGACCTGGATCGCGAGGCCGTCGAGGCCGACCCGCTGGCTGCGGCGCGCCGCGCCACCGAGCGCTTCGGCACGGTGACGGTGATGAAGGGCGGCCGGACGCAGGTCGTCTCCCCCGACGGCCGCGCCTGGTGCTACGAGATGGGGCATGTCGGCCTGGCGATCTCGGGCTCGGGCGACACGCTCGCGGGCCTGATCGTCGGGCTGCTCGCCCGCGGGGCCGAGCCCGAGGCGGCGGCTCTGTGGAGCGTCTACGCCCACGGCGAAGCCGGTCGCCGGCTCGCCCGCCGCTACGGCGGGATCGGCTTCCTGGCGCGCGAGATCCCGGCGGAGGTGCCCTGCATCCTCGCCGAGGTGATGACCTGAGGCCGAGTCCGGTCTCCAACGTTTGCGAAGCGAGGACCCCATGGCGCAGCCGCCGGACGACAACCTGGACCACTACGCGCTCGGCTTCTACGCGCCGGGCAAGACCCTGCGCCGCGAGGACTGCCCCTATGCCGAAGGCATGGAGGCGCACGACCTCTGGCTCGCGGGCTACGACGCGGCCCTGCGCGGCGATACGCTCGAGGATCGTCCCGCGCCGCAGGCCTGAGCCCGGGCGACGGCGTTTGGCCGTCGGAACCGCCCGCGGCGCATGGACTACCCCGCGGCGCATGGACTACCAGGGCACGGTCTGCCCGGCGTGGTCGAGGAAGACGCAGCCGCGCTGCCCGAGGTGCCGTTCGAGCACCGTGACGATGCCGCGCGCGCTGGTCTCGACGTCGAGGGTCGCGCGCCGGCCGCCGAGATCCGTGCGCACCCAGCCCGGATGCATCAGCACGACGCCCCAGGCCGCCTTGGCGTGCTGCCCGGCGAAGGAGCGGGCCAGGGTGTTGAGCGCCGCCTTGCTCGCGCGGTAGCTGCTCCAGCCGCCGCCGCGGTTCAGCGAGACCGAGCCGAGCTTCGAAGTCATCAGGACGACGAGCCCGTCGGGGGCCACGCGCGCGTGGAACGCCTCGGCGAAGCGGATCGGGCTGAGGGCGTTCGTCTGGAAAACCGCCGTCGCCACCGCGCGCGGCATCGCGGCGGCCGGCGTGCCGGCCTGGGTGGCGACGCCCGCGACCACGAAGACGAGGTCGAAGGCCGGCGCGTCCGCGAGCGTCCTGCGCAGGGCGGTCACCGCCGCGTCGTCGTCGATGTCGACGCCCGCCTCGATCCGCAGCCGGCCGTCGGTCGCGAGGCCGGACAGGGCGGCGGAAGGGCGGCGCACGGTGGCCGTCACGTCCCATCCGCGATCGAGGAACCGGGCGACGAGGCCGAGCCCGAGGCCGCGGGAGGCGCCGACGACCAGCGCCCTGCGGGCGGTCAAGGCGCACATCCCCGGCTGGGCATTACGACGACCGGCCTGCGCGGCAAGGCCGATGAAGCGCCGCCTGCGACGGCTCTCGTGACGGCATCGATGAGGGGAGGCATCGCTTCAGGATAGGTCCCGGAGCCGGCCTGTCGAGGAAACGGTTTGTCGCGTGGCAACGCCCGGAGCGGATGGGGCCGAGCCGCGTTGACCCTGTGACACCGCCGGACAGGACCCCCTCGATGCATGCGAAGCGACTGGCGGAGACCGAGGCGGCACTCGCCCGCACCGACCGCCTCTGGCGGGCGGAGGTGAGCCGGCTCTACGGCCCGGAGGGCGTCCTCCGGTTCGGCTACGGGCCGGAGGGGCGCGGCGTGGACGGCTCGTCCGTCCGGCGCGCCTACGAGGCCCGTCGCGACGCGGTCGCCTCCTGGCGCCACGAGCGGCGGTCGGCGCACGCGGTCCGGTAGCCCGACCGTGTCGACCGCGACGGCCTCCATCCTCGGCCTGTGGTCCGCCTACTGGGCGGCGATGTTCGCGCAGGTCGCCCACCTGCGGACGCTCGACGACGGCGTCGGCGCAACCACCTGCGGCTGGGTCTCGCGAAGCCTCCTGGCCATCGGAACCGCGTTCTTCCTGCTGGCGAAGGGCGGGTAGGCGAAGGCACGCGCGGGGTCGGCTCTGGATCGACGCCTGCCCCTCCGGCCGCCTGCGAATTGCTCAGCCGGCCAGGTCGGTGAGGTAGCGCCGGTGGACCCAGCCGGACCGGCACGGTCCCGCGTAGGCGGTCCGGCGTGGCCAGGGCGTCGCGACGCCGCAATCCTGCCCCTCCGGGGCCGCGTACACGACGCCGAGCCACGGCCCACGGGTCTCGCAGACCGACAGGCGCTGGCCCGTATGGATGCGATCGACCTCGCGGTAGGGGCGGCCGCCGGGGCCGCTGCGCACCGAGAGGAAGTCGTCGCCCTTCGGGTCGAGGCCGGTGACGGCGGCCAACCGCGGGCAGGCGTCGAGCTCAGGCCCGTCCGCGCCAGCCTGGACCGGCACGTCGAGGGAAGCGGTTTGCGCGTGGGCGGCCGCGATCGACAGGCCGAGCGCCGCGGCGAGGACGAGCGGCTTGCGCCAGGTCATGAACCACTCCGTTGCGGACGGGGCGACGCCGCGCCGGGCGAGCTATGTCGGCGGCGGATCACCGGTCAAGCACCGGCGGCGCGGCAGAGCGCGTGCGCCGAAACCGGGCGAGGCCGTGCCGGACGGCCGCCACCAAGCCGAACGCGGTGAGCCAGGCGAGGAGCCAGATTTCGTACAGGTCGGCGTCCATCGCGGATTCTCCGTCGAGGCCGAGCCAGGCGGCCAGGCCGTGCGGGACCGGAACGCCGGACCCGAGCGCGAGGCGCATCGCCGGGATCGACAGCAGGGAGGTGACGAGTATGTGCGCCGCCGCCCGGTAGAGCGGCCGGGCCGCGCCCGCGACGGTTCCCGCGAGCCCCGCGAGCAACGCCGCGCCGAGCCAGAGCGCCACAGGCCGCCGGGCCGCATCGGCCTCGGCCCCGCCGGGCAGGAGCGGAAACAGGAGGAACAGCGGCGCCAGGCCGAGCGCGAACAGCAGCGCGAGGGGCGGCACGTGCAGCAACCGGGCGACGCGACGGCGAACCGATTCGTCGGCGTCGGCGCCGTTCTCAGCCGCCCGCATCGCGCGCCGCGTCGAGGATCTTCAGGATCGCAGGGCTCCGGCCATGGCGACGGCGCAGGCGCGCCTCGTCCGCGTCGAGGGCGTCGCAGCCCAGGTCCTTGACCGCGGCGGCGATCTCCCGCCCCCGGGCCGCGTCGTAGGCGTCTTCGCCGGTCCAGTGCCGGCAGCCGGTCAGGCGCGTCAGGTAGCGCTCCACGTCGGCGGGGCGTCGGCCGGGCTCCGCCGCCAGCGGCGACACCGGAAGCAGCGCGGCCAACAGCGCGAGCCGCATCGTCCGTCCGGTCATTCCGTCACCTCCGCCCTCACCCCCGC
>NZ_VRVF01000220.1:0-254 GCF_008040045.1 Methylobacterium sp. WL8
CGTAGTAGCCGCTGTGAGAGACTTCGAGCACGCGGCACATGAGACGCACCGGCCAGGTGCTCGCATGCTGCTCGATGAAGGCGAACGTCACTTGGGCATCTCCGCAAAGATGCCGATCGCTTTTTTTCTAGGACGGCAGAATTGGCTGTTTGAGCGTTGAGGGTGCGGGGGCGTCTACGGGGAGGCGCATGATGTCTCGCACCCAGTGTCGGACGCCGGATCGTGAGCGGGTCCTGGTTCCGGTCCGCCAGCAC
>NZ_VRVF01000221.1:0-254 GCF_008040045.1 Methylobacterium sp. WL8
TTGTTCGCCTACATCGAGGGCTACTACAATCGGCAGCGCATCCACTCGGCCCTGGGATACATCACACCCGAGCAAGCCGAACGGAACGCGAGCTAACCCCCCTGTCCGTGGAACCGGGGGAGGATCAACACTGCTGCAGGCGTTCTTCTCGGTGCGCTCCGAGCGGATGCTGATGGAGCAGATCGATTATAACCTGCTGTTCCGGTGGTTCATGGGGTTGGAGATCGATGCCGCGGTCTGGCACCCGACTGTGT
>NZ_VRVF01000222.1:0-250 GCF_008040045.1 Methylobacterium sp. WL8
AAGCAGCGGCTCAATCACCGCCCACTCCGCATCCGTCAGGTCAAACCGCGCCATCCTCGGTCCTCCATTCGGAAAACCAACGACCCACCGCCCAAACCGTGCCAACCGTTATGGGTTCACGACCTAGCAGGCTGCTGCAGAAGTCGCTGGCAGGCTTGTCGCGGAGATGATTCACTCTGTTAGAGGCAGGGGTGGGATCAGGCGATGCGCGGGCGCGGAGATCGGTCGGAGAACCTGTTCAGCTACGTCC
>NZ_VRVF01000223.1:0-249 GCF_008040045.1 Methylobacterium sp. WL8
CCCGTTGCGGCCGATCCGGGCCTTGGCCGACGAAGTTCTGGCTGGGCTGAACGCGCGCTTCGAGCACCTGTACTCGGGCCTGGGCCGGCCTTCGATCCCGCCGGAGATGCTGCTTCGGGCGACACTGATCCTCCCCCGGTTCCACGGACACCTCTGATACGCTCCTTGCGGGCGGGGAAGGTGTTTGATGGCCAAGACGAGACGCGAGTTCACCCCAGAGTTCAAACGCGAGGCGGTAGCGCTGCTGGA
>NZ_VRVF01000224.1:0-247 GCF_008040045.1 Methylobacterium sp. WL8
CGTAGTAGCCGCTGTGAGAGACTTCGAGCACGCGGCACATGAGACGCACCGGCCAGGTGCTCGCATGCTGCTCGATGAAGGCGAACGTCACTTGGGCATCTCCGCAAAGATGCCGATCGCTTTTTTTAGGACGTCGCGCTCCATGCGCGTCCGGTCGAGTTCACGCCGCAGACGGGCGATCTCGGCCGCTTGGTCGGAGGGGGAAGCCACCGGGCTCGCGGATGCGGCGCCCGGTGAACCTGCTGCC
>NZ_VRVF01000225.1:0-224 GCF_008040045.1 Methylobacterium sp. WL8
CATCCGCGAGCCCGGTGGCTTCCCCCTCCGACCAAGCGGCCGAGATCGCCCGTCTGCGGCGTGAACTCGACCGGACGCGCATGGAGCGCGACGTCCTAAAAAAACTAGGACGGCAGAATTGGCTGTTGGGCCTGTTGTTCGAGGGCGGTGAGGTAGGCGTCGGGATCGCGGCGGAAGCGGGTTCGTGCGGTCCGCGCCTGCCTGCGGATGTCGAGGGATCGGCG
>NZ_VRVF01000022.1:0-67042 GCF_008040045.1 Methylobacterium sp. WL8
CCCGGGCGGCCCTGCGCCGCGCGGCCGGCACGGGCGACGCCGTGGGCTTCCGTGCGGCGACGCTGTCGGCCGAGCCCGACCTCGCGCAGGCCTGGCGCGCCGACCCCGACACCGCGGCCGGCCTCGCCGCGCTCGACCGCGCGCTCTATGCGCCGGCCGGTGCCGCGCCGCCCGATCTCCAGAGACTCGCCCGCCGTCTGTCGCGCCCGGTGCGGCGGCCCGCCTCCGGCCCCGGGCCGGCCGACCGCCTCCATCCCCTCGACGGCCCGGTCGACCGCTCCCTCGACCGCCCTGCGCGGGGCTGACCGCTCCGCGAACCGTCAGTCGATCGCGATGGCGACGAGGGAGAACAGGCCGGCCAGCAGCAGGTTGGCGACGAGCACGAGGGCGATCACGGTCATGGACATCTTGTCGGTTGGGGCCGCCGGTCCGGCGCGCCGCATTCCATAGCCCGGCCGCCCGGCCCCGTCCGCAGGGCCGCCGGCGAGCCGCGAAAAGTCCCGCCGGCGATGCAGGCCGGCCACGTCACCGCGGAGCCGCAGGCAAGGGCCGACGACGCGTCCCGACCCACACGTCTTGCGTGTGCAACGCTTTCCCGCCACCATCGTTAACGAACCGTTCACGAATGGGGTGTGGCATGACGATAGGATCGATCGGCGGGGCCCTCACGGCGGCCACGAGCTTCTTCGGCCTCGGCGGCCGCCTGCGCGCGGATGCGCTCCCGGCCCGCCCGCAGGCCGACGACGACGCGTCCGAGCCGAATCCCGACGGCTTCGCCCCCGGCGAGCCCTGCTTCGAAGCCGTCGCCGAGGCCCTGGCCGAGGCGGGATACCTCGACGCCTGAGGATTTTTTCGCGTCGGGCATGCTCGGCGGGCCGCGTCGTGTATCTGCGTGCGCGAACACATGACGCCGGAGCCGCATAACGTTCTTTCTAAGAAACGCTTCGCGCGTCGCGTTTCTCTTCTCTGGCAGGCCATTTCTGTAGAAGGACCCCGTTGCCGTCCGCTCGGTTGAGGCACGCGCCGGAAGAATGATCGTGTCTTCCGCCGTGTTCCTGGGATGGGTGGACGGCGATCCACCAGTTGACAACGTTCTGTAAAACGAACGAGAACCCGACTTCTTCGTCAGGGACGGTGCCCGATAGGCCGTCGTCCCGCGGTGATGACCGGAGGATCGGCGTGAGCGAGCGGAACGGAACACGGCGCGCGGGACGGATCGGGCGTCGCACGGCGCTGGCGGGGCTGTGCCTGGCCGGCGGCCTGTTCGCGGCGGGCGGCGCTCAGGCGCAGACGGCCCTGCTCAACGTCTCCTACGACCCGACGCGCGAACTCTACCGCGACGTCAACGCGGCCTTCGCGGAGGAGTGGAAGGCCAAGACCGGCGAGACGCTGACGGTGCGCGCCTCCCATGGCGGCTCGGGCTCGCAGGCCCGCACGGTGATCGACGGCGTCGACGCCGACGTGGTGACGCTCGGCATCCCCTCCGACATCGACGCGATCGCCAAGCTGACCAAGAAGATTTCCGCGGATTGGCGCACCAAGCAGCCGAACGACGCGCTGCCCTACACCTCGACGGTGGTGTTCCTGGTGCGCAAGGGCAACCCGAAGGGCGTGAAGGACTGGGGAGACCTCGCCAAGCCCGACATCAAGGTCATCACCCCGAACCCCAAGACCTCGGCCGGAGGACGCTGGAACTTCCTCGCCGCCTGGGGCTACGCCTACAACCAGGACAACGACACGGCCAAGGCCGACGCCTTCGTCGGCACCGTCTACAAGAACGTGCCGGTGCTCGACACCGGCGCGCGCGGCTCCACCGTCACCTTCGCGCAGCGGGGATTGGGCGACGTGCTGCCGACCTGGGAGAACGAAGCCTACCTCGTGCTGCAGGAGTTCGGCGCCGACAAGTTCGACATCGTCGTGCCGCCGACCTCGATCTACGCCGAGCCGCCGGTGGCGCTCGTCGATGCCAACGTCGACCGCAAGGGCACCCGCAAGCAGGCGGAGGCCTACCTCGCCTTCCTCTACACCGACAAGGCGCAGGCGATTTTCGCCAAGCACCATTACCGCCCGTTCAAGCCCCAGGCCGCGGCCGAGGCCGACCTCAAGCAGCTGCCCGCGATCAAGCTGTTCAAGATCGAGGAACTCCAAGGCAACTGGGACGAGATCCAGAAGAAGAACTTCGACACCGGCGGCCTGTTCGACCAGTTGAGCCGCCAGGGGCGGTAAACGCTCCACGCTTTCCCTCCCCCCTCTGTGGGGGAGGGTGGGCTGCGAGCTAAGTCGGGAGAGGGGAGCGCCCTCTCCGGACTACGCGCTCCCCTCTCCCGACCCTCGCTCACGCGAGGGCCACCCTCCCCCGCAGAGGGGGGAGGGACGATCCGTCGAGGCATCATGGTCGCCCCACCCCGCCCGAAGCGGCGTTTCCGACAACCCAGCGTGATCCCCGGCTTCGGGCTCACCTTCGGCTACACGCTGACCTGCCTCGGGCTGGTGGTGCTGCTGCCGCTCGCCGCCCTCGTCGCCAAGGCCTCGGGCCTCGGCCTGTCGGGGATCTGGTACGTCGCCACCGACCCGCGCGTCGCCAGCGCCCTCAAGATCAGCTTCGGCGTGTCGCTGCTCGCCGCGCTTACCGCCTCGGTGTTCGGCTTCCTCGTCGCCTGGGTGCTGACCCGCTACCGCTTCCCCGGGCGCAAGCTCGTCGACGCGGTGGTCGACCTGCCCTTCGCCCTGCCGACGGCGGTGGCGGGCATCGCGCTGGCCTCGCTCTACGCGCCGAACGGGCTCGTCGGCGCGCAGCTGACGAAGCTCGGCATCCAGGCCGCCTACACCCCGGTCGGCATCTTCATCGCCATGGTGTTCATCGGCCTGCCCTTCGCCGTGCGCACCGTCCAGCCGCTGATCGCCGAGATCGACAAGGAGGTCGAGGAGGCCTCCGCGACGCTGGGCGCCACCCGGTGGACGACGCTGACCAGGGTGGTGCTCCCGCCGCTGATCCCGGCGGTGCTCACCGGCTTCGCGCTGGCCTTCGCCCGCGGCGTCGGCGAATACGGCTCGATCATCTTCATCGCCGGCAACCTGCCTTACGTCTCCGAGATCGCGCCGTTGCTGATCGTCATCAAGCTCTCCGAGTTCGATTACGGGGGCGCCTCGGCAATCGCCACGATCATGCTCGGGATCTCGTTCCTGACCCTGCTGGCGATCAACCTGATCCAGGCCTGGAGCCGGCGGAGGTTCGGTTATGTCTGATCTGAGCCTGACGGCCGCAGCCCCCGTGCAGGAGGATGCCGCCAACGAGGGCCGCCTCGTGCGCGGCCTGCTGATCGGCACCGCGGTGGTGTTCCTGGCGCTGTTCCTGGTGCTGCCGCTGTTCACGGTCTTCGCCCAGGCGTTTGCGCGCGGCGTCGGGGCCTATCTCGAGGCGTTCTCCGAGCCCGATGCCTGGACCGCGATCCGCCTGACGCTGACGGTGGCCGCGATCGCCGTGCCGTTCAACCTCGTCTTCGGGGTCGCCGCCGCCTGGGCGATCGCCAAGTTCGAGTTCACCGGCAAGAGCCTGCTGATCACGCTGATCGACCTGCCGTTCTCGGTCTCGCCGGTGGTCTCGGGCCTGATCTACGTGCTGCTGTTCGGGAGCCAGGGCCTGTTCGGCGGCTGGCTGCAGGCCAACGGCATCCAGATCCTGTTCGCACTGCCCGGCATCGTGCTGGCGACGGTGTTCGTCACCTTCCCGTTCGTGGCACGCGAGCTGATCCCGCTGATGCAGGAGCAGGGCAACGCCGAGGAGGAGGCGGCGCTGACGCTCGGCGCCACCGGCCTCCACACCTTCCGCACGGTGACGCTGCCCAACATCCGCTGGGGCCTGCTCTACAGCGTCCTGCTCTGCAACGCCCGCGCCATGGGCGAGTTCGGCGCGGTCTCGGTGGTGTCCGGGCATATCCGCGGCCTGACCAACACCATCCCGCTCCACGTGGAGATCCTCTACAATGAGTACAATTTCGTCGCCGCCTTCGCCGTCGCCTCGCTCCTTGCCGGACTCGCCCTTGTCACGCTCGCCCTCAAATCCCTCCTCGAATGGCGCTACGGGGCGGAGCTCGGGTCGCGGGCACGGCATTAACGCGAATTCGACCGCGATCCGCGTCGAGGGCCTGTCGAAGACCTTCGACACGGCGGCCGTCCTGCACGACTTCAACCTCGACGTGCGCGCGGGCGAATTGCTCGGCCTGCTCGGCCCCTCGGGCTCCGGCAAGACCACGCTGCTGCGCATCATCGCCGGGCTCGACACGCCTGATCGCGGTCGCATCCTGTTCGGCGGCGACGACGCGACCTTCCTGCCCGTGCAGCAGCGCGCCGTCGGCTTCGTGTTCCAGCACTACGCCCTGTTCAAGCACATGAGCGTGGCCGACAACATCGCCTACGGCCTGAACGCGCGGAAGCGCTCGGAGCGCCCGCCGGCCGCCGAGATCAAGCGCCGCGTCGGCGAGCTGCTCGACCTGATCCGGCTCTCGGGCTTCGCCGACCGCTATCCCTCGCAGCTCTCGGGCGGCCAGCGCCAGCGCATCGCGCTGGCCCGCGCCCTCGCCGTCGAGCCACGTGTCCTCCTCTTGGACGAGCCGTTCGGCGCCCTCGACGCCCAGGTGCGAAAAGACCTGCGGCGGTGGCTGCGCGAGATCCACGACCGCACCGGCCAGACCACGATCTTCGTCACCCACGACCAAGACGAGGCGCTGGAGCTCTCCGACCGGGTCGCGGTGCTCGACCGCGGCCGCCTCGAGCAGGTCGGCACCCCCGACGAAGTGCAGGAGAACCCAGCCTCGGCCACCGTGCTGCGTTTCCTCGGCGATGCGATCGAGGTCGAGGCGATCACGGAGGGCGGCCAGGTCCGCGTCGACGGCCGGCCCACGCCGGTCGTCGCGCCGGCCGGCCTGATCGGCCCCGTCAAACTCTTCGTGCGACCCTGGCAGCTGCAACTGGTGGAGCCCGCCACCGCGCATCTCACCGGCACCGTCCGCTCGTCCTACCGCAGCCAGGGCCGGCAGCGCATCGAGGTCGCCCGCCCCGACGGCGGCCTGCTGATCGTCGAGGATTCCGACGGCGAGCGCTACGCCACCGGCCGCGAGGTCGGCCTGCGGATCAACGGGGGATACGTGTTCGGGTGAGGCGCTTCTGGGCTTGGTCGGCCGTTGATATGTTCGACGAATACCGAATTTGTCGAACGCCAGGGTGACGCGATGCCGAAGGCCGCAGCGAACACGGACACAAACGGCCCGATCCCAGGGCGGAGCCGTTTTGAGGCGGTGATGGAGGCCGCCGAACGTTCCGGGCTGCTGGCCGACAAGAGCACGCGCATCAGCAGCCGGATCAGCCCGGCCCTGCTCGACCAGGCGAAGCGGCGCACGGGCATCGCGGCGGATACCGACCTCATCGCCTTCGCGCTGGACGACGACTTCGCGACCGTGTTCGAGGCGGTGGGCGGTACCGTGGACCCGGACCTGAAGCTCGGGTTCTGAGGTGGCGGATTTCGATTTCGCAGCGGCCGTCCGCTGGGCGCGCTTCGCGCCGCGCGCCACCCTCGCGCGTCGGCGCGACGCGGATCTGCCGTTTCTCGATGCGGCTCAGGTGGCCGGGTCTGCCCTGTTGCTCGACACCTGCGTCTCCATCGATCGCCTCCAGGGGCGTGCGCCGGCCGCCGTCGTCCGTGCGATCACGACGCGGCCCGTCAACCACGCGACCGTGGCCATCCAGGAACTGATGCGCACGGTCGGCGTCCTGAACCCGGACGACCCGCGGACCGTGGCGGCGGTCTCGGCGATCGGGCGGCAGATCGATGCGATGCGGCCGCATCGGGTCTTCGCTGCGGACGTGCTCGGCCGCGCGGCGCTGCTGTCCGGCATCCTCTGCCGGCTACAGGGCTATGCCGCCGACGGCCGCCTGCGCGCGCTGCAGGATTGCGTGCTGTTCCTGCTGGCGCAGAAGCTCGGGCTCACCGTTCTGACCCGCAACATCGCCGACTTCGACGGCCTGCTGCACCTGATCTCGGCCGGCCGCGTGCTGCTCTACCGGACGGCCTAAGGCGGCATCTGGGCTCGCGGCCGGGAGGCTCCCCGGCCTACGCTGCCGTCCCGTCCCGGCGCCGCAGCACCGAGTGCTTGCGGCCGTAGACGTAGTAGATCACGAAGCCGATCGCCATCCACACGACGAGCCGGATCCAGGTGTCGAGCGGCAGGCCCGCCATCAGGAACAGGCAGGACAGGATGCCGAGCAGGGGGACCATCGGCACGTAGGGCACGCGGAACGGGCGGGGCCGCTTCTTGTCCGAGCGCCGCAGGTAGATCACCGAGCCGCAGACCAGGATGAAGGCGGCGAGCGTCCCGATGCTCACCATCTCGCCGAGGATGCCGATCGGCACCAGGGCGGCCACCACCGCCACCACCGAGCCGATCAGGAGCTGGCTGCGATAGGGCGTCTGATAGGTCGGGTGCACGTGGGCGAACAGGCGCGGCAGCAGGCCGTCGTTGGCCATGGTGTAGAAGATCCGGCTCTGGCCGTAGAGCAGCACCAGGATCACGGTGGTCAGGCCGGTGAGCGCCCCGAGTTTGATCAGCGCCGAGAACCACGCGATCCCGATCACGTCGACGCCCTTGGCGATCGGATCGGGGACGTTGAGATCCTTGTAGGGCACCACGCCGGTGAGCACGGCGGCGACCAGCACGTAGAGCACCGTGCAGATCGCGAGCGAGCCGAGGATGCCGATCGGCATGTCGCGCTGGGGCGACTTCGCCTCCTGCGCGGCGGTGGAGACCGCATCGAACCCGATGAAGGCGAAGAACACCACGCCCGCCCCGCGCAGGACGCCGCTCCAGCCGAAATGGCCGAAATTGCCGTCGTTGTCGGGGATGAACGGGGTCCAGTTCGCCTGCTTGATGTAGCCGTAGCCGAGCACGATGAAGGCGATCACCACGGTCAGCTTCACCGCCACCATGATGTTGTTCAGCCGGGCCGATTCCTTGGTGCCGCGCACCAGCAGCAGCGTCAGCAGCGCGACGATCAGCACCGCCGGCAGGTTCGCGAACGCCGTGGCGTCGGAGCCGTCGGCGAGCTTCACGGCGGTGCCGGGCGCGGCGGTGAAGCGGGCCGGGATCACCAGCCCGACATCCTTGAGCAGGCTGACGACGTAGCCCGACCAGCCGACCGCCACGGTGGCGGCGCCCATGGCGTATTCGAGGATCAGGTCCCAGCCGATGATCCAGGCGAAGAGTTCGCCCAAGGTCGCATAGGTGTAGGTGTAGCTCGATCCCGCCACCGGGATCAGCGCCGCCATCTCGGCGTAGCACAGCCCGACGAAGGCGCAGGCGATGCCGCCGGCCACGAACGACAGCATGATCCCCGGCCCGGCATATTGCGCGGCCGCGGTGCCGGTGAGCACGAAGATGCCGGCGCCGATGACGGCGCCGATGCCCATCGCGATGATCGAGAACAGGCCGAGCGATTTCGAGAGCTGATGCCCGTCGCCCTCACCCCCCGCGATGATGTCCTCGACGGTCTTGCGCGCCGTCAGGCCGGAGGGTTGGTCCTTGGACGCCATGATCTCTCCGATCCACGAAGCGAGATTCAGCACCATGTCGGCCGGTCGAGGACGACGCCAGCCGCCGCTGCGGGCGATCCCCCGGTTTCGGGCCGTCCTCGGCCGAGCGTGGTTCGAACGGAACCGCAAAAATCGCGCCGCGGCGATGGCGCTTGGGTTCGAGATCGGATCGGAAGGATGGGTTCGGACAGATTGGCGCCTGGTCGGGGTGGGACGGGGGCGCCTGTCCCTACGTGGCCGCATGCTCGACATCCTCGACGTAGGCAAAACCAGGGACTGCCGGCGCAAGGAGTGCGATAGAAGGCCAGCCGCGGTGCCACGGGGTGCAGATCGGGGCCGTAACAGGACGTCTTGATGTTCCTCAGCGTATTCGACGTGTTCAAGCTCGGCCTGGGGCCGTCCTCGTCCCACACGATGGGGCCGATGACGGCGGCGGCCGACTTCCTCGACCTTCTGCGGGCCAGTCCGGCGAAAGGCGCGGCTGCCGCAGTGCGCGTGACCCTGTACGGGTCGCTCGCCTTCACGGGGAAGGGCCATGCCACCGACCGCGCGGTGTCGCTCGGCCTGCTCGGCTACCGGCCCGCCGACATCGAGATGGCCGAGGCCGAGCGCCGGCTCGAGGACCTGCGCGTCGACAAGTGCCTCGTCCTGCCGGGGCTTCCGGTTCTCGCCTTCGATCCCGAAAGCGCGGTCGCGTTCGATTTCGGGCCTCCGCTGCCCGGCCACGCGAACGGGCTCGTCGTCACCGCCTGCGACGGGCAGGGCTCGCCGGTCCTGTCCGAGACCTACTATTCGATCGGCGGCGGCTTCATCCTCACCGCCGCGCAACGCGACGTCGTCCTGCCGCCATCTTCCGACGCCGCGGACCCGCGGCTCTGGCCCTACCCGTTCGAATCGGCGGCCGCGATGCTGCGCATGGCGCGGGACAGCGGCTTGTCCATCGCCGCCATGAAGCGCGCGAACGAGGCCGTCAGCCATTCGGAAGCCGAGATCGACGCGGGGCTCGCGCGCATCTGGACTACGATGGGCGGTTGTATCGAGCGCGGGCTGTCGCGGGACGGCGAGTTGCCCGGAGGTCTTCGCGTCCGACGCCGGGCCAAGCGCATCCGGGACCAGCTGCTTGCCGAACAGGGCTCGAACCGGGAGCAGCCGCACAGCGTCACGGAATGGCTGGGCGTCTACGCCATGGCGGTCAACGAGGAGAACGCGGCCGGCGGCAAGGTGGTGACGGCGCCGACGAACGGGGCCGCAGGCGTCGTCCCCGCCGTGATCCGGTACTACCTGGACCGGTGCGTCGGCGCCGACCCGGCCCGCGTTCAGGACTTCCTTCTGACGGCCGCCGCCATCGGCGGATTGATCAAGCACAACGCCTCGATCTCGGGCGCGGAGGCCGGCTGCCAGGGGGAGGTCGGCTCCGCCAGCGCGATGGCGGCGGCCGGCCTGTGCGCCGTGCTCGGCGGCACGCCCGAGCAGGTCGAGAACGCGGCCGAGATCGCGCTGGAGCACCATCTCGGGATGACCTGCGACCCAGTCGCGGGCCTGGTGCAGGTGCCCTGCATCGAGCGGAACGGGATCGGCGCCACGAAGGCCGTCGCGGCCGCCTCGCTCGCCCTGCGCGGCGACGGCTCGCATTTCATGCCCCTCGACAACTGCATCGCGGCCATGCGGCAGACCGGCGAGGAGATGAGCACAAAATACAAGGAGACGAGCCTCGGCGGCTTGGCCGTGAACCTTCCCGAATGCTGACGACCCCGCGTCCGCCCTGGCGACGTGAGCGCCGACCAGCCGACCAGCCGACCGGCGCCGCGGCCGCCTTCCGGCCGGCCGCCGTCCGGGCTATCGCAAGGCGGCGCCGCGCGGGGCGCGGGCGACACGGAGGCAGCGACATGGGCATGGCGACGAACCCGGATCACGCCACCCGCCCCGACGTGCTGGCGGCGATCGGCAACACGCCGCTGATCCGGCTGCGCCGGGCGTCGGAGGAGACCGGCTGCACAATCCTCGGCAAGGCCGAGTTCCTGAATCCCGGCCTCTCGGTGAAGGACCGGGCGGCGCGCGCGATCGTCGAAGACGCGGAGGCGCGCGGGCTGATCCGGCCGGGCGGCACCATCGTCGAAGGCACGGCGGGCAACACCGGAATCGGGTTGGCGCTGGTCGCGTCGGTGCGCGGCTACCGCACGGTGATCGTCATCCCCGTCACGCAATCGGAGGAGAAGAAGCAGACGCTGCGGCTGGCCGGCGCCCGGCTCGTCGAGGTGCCGGCGGTGCCGTTCTCCAACCCGGACAACTACGTCCACGTCGCCCGGCGCCTCGCCGAGCGGATCGCGGCGGAAGACCCCGCCGGGGCGTTCTTCGCCGACCAGTTCGACAACGTCGCCAACCGCGGCGCGCACGAGGCGCATACCGGCCCCGAGATCTGGGACCAGACCGGCGGCACCGTCGACGGCTTCGTGTGCGCGGCCGGCACCGGCGGCACGCTCGCGGGAACCGCAGCCGCCCTGCGGGCGAAAAACCCCAAGGTCGCAATCGCGCTGGCCGACCCCGAGGGCTCGGCGCTCTACGCGCACTACACCACCGGCACCCTGAATGCGGAGGGCTCCTCGATCACCGAAGGCATCGGCCAGGGCAGGATCACAAAGAACCTCGAGGGCTTCACCCCCGACCACGCCTTCCGCATCGGCGATACCGAGGCGCTCGACATCGTGTTCGGGCTGATGCGCGCGGAAGGGCTGTCGCTCGGCGGCTCGTCCGGCATCAACGTCGCCGGGGCGATCCGGCTGGCGCGGGCGCTTGGGCCGGGCCACACCATCGCGACGATCCTGTGCGACGGGGCGGCGCGCTACGCCTCGAAGCTGTTCAACCCGGCCTTCCTGCGCGAGCGCAACCTGCCGAGCCCGGACTGGCTCGACCGGCCCGCCGACCCGCTGCCGGACTGGCACGCCTGAGCCGGCAAAACCGTCCGTCAGTTTGCGTGCGAATTATTTGAACGGAACGGATTGTCGCGGCGTTTGCACGGTCAAGCTCACGACCCGTGCGCTCCCGCGGAGACTTCCTTCATGTCGCTCGTCACCATTCTGCTCATCATCCTGATCATTCTCGCCTTCGGTGGTGGCGGCTTCCTCGGCGGCGGCGCCTACCGCGGCCCGGGCTTCGGCCTCGGCGGCATCCTGCTCATCGTCCTGATCGTTCTGCTCGTCACCGGCCGTCTCTGACGCCGGCGCGGGCGCGAAGCTCGTCCGACCGAGGTGGATGCCGGCTCGCTTGAAGGACGGGCGACCACACGACGACAAAGGGGCCTGTCGCGTGATCCGAGGATCGCGCGGCAGGCCCTATCTCGTACAGCCGAGCCCGATCACGGCGCCCCCGACTGCCGAGGCGGCGGCGCCGACGCTGCCGGCGGTGGCCGCCGACGGTTTCGTGGCGATGCCGCCCTCGGCCAGGAATGCGGCGATCACGTCCTCCGGGATCACAGGAAAGCTCGCCGGCGGCACCACGCCCGCCACCAGCCGCGGCGCGGCGGGATAGCGGGCGACGAGTCCCGCGAGGCCGCCCGCGCGGTCGAGGACCGGTGCCCCCGCCGACCCGGGCTGAAGCGGTGCCGTCACCCGCGCCTCGCCCGACATCGCAGCGAACATCGCCCCCGGGGCCACCGACACACCCGCCCCGTCGGCGGCGACCACCACCCGATCCTCGGAGGCGGAGGTCCCGTGCAGGCCCGGCAGCTTCGGTGCCGGCAGGCCGGCGGCCTCCAGAAGCGCCAGACCCCGCTCGCTGCGCAGGACCTTGGCCGGGGCGGCGCCGACCCGCAGGTTCGGGCAGGTCTCGACCACGGACGACGCGGTCAACACGCGGCCCGGCGCCACGACGAGGCCGGTGCCGACCACCTGCGGCGGCGTCACTTGCGGGGCCGTCACTTGCGAGGTCATGCCGGCCGGGGGCAGGCCCGTGGCCGGCGGTTTGGTTGCCGGCACGGCCGCGATCCTGGGCGCCTCGGCCGGCGCGTTGGGAAACGGCACGAAGCTGTTGGCGATGGCGATGACGAGGCGGTCGACGTCCGCAGCCTGCGCCGCCTCGTAGCCGATGGCGAAGCCGCGGATGCCCGCCGGTCCGGCGGCGTAGCGGAGGTAGGAACGCCCCGACGCGGTCTCGCCGGTGACCACGATGAAGTCCGGCCGCTTGAGCTTGTACGTCACCTTGCGGTCGGCGAGCGGCGCGGTCGCGCGGGCGAACAGCGCCTCGAGGTCGGTGCTGCCTGCGGGAAACGACCGGCTCTCCAGGGTCAGCCGCCCGTCGGCGCTCTGCCAGCGGGTGCCGCCGGGCACGGCGCTGCGCTTGGGCACCATCCGCTCGGGGACGCCGAGCACCGCGCCGCTCGCCGGGTCAGCCAGCACGGCGAAGCGCACGGCCTTCCGCGCGGCCTCGCCCGCGGCCAGGATCGCGGCGCGGCTCCTGGGGTCGAGGGGGTCGGCCCCGGCGGTGCGGGCGCGGGCGGCGTTCAGCGCCTCGAAGGTCCGCCGGCCGAAGGCGCCGTTGACGACGCTGTTGTAGTCGCCGGTCCAGACCAGCGCGTCCTGCAGCGCTTTGCGCTCGGCCTCGGGTAGCGCCTCGAACGCGGCCCGCATCGCCTCGAAGGCAGGGTCCGGCGCGGTGGCGGGCGCGCGCGGCGGCGGCACCTTCGGCGCCTGCGCGACGGCGGGCGCGGCGAGCAGGGCGAGGGCCACGGACAGCGGGCGGGCGGCAGACAGGGCGCGGGCGGGCATGCAGGCGATTCCCGGTGCGTGGAACGTGCCGGACGGTGGCAGAGGCCGCTGCCGATGGCCAGGGCGCAGGGCTTGCGCGGCCCTCGACAATCCGGGCGGACGCCCCACCCTCACCGCGAAGCTGAGTTCAGTGAGAGGCGCCGATGACCCATCCAGCGATCGAACCCGGCCGTGCGGCCGTCGTCACCGGCGCCGCGAGCGGCATCGGGCTCGCGGCGGCGAAGGCCTTCGCCCGGGCCGGCATGAACGTCTGGCTCGCCGACCTTCCCGGCGAGGCGCTCGAATCCTCCCGCGCCGAGGTGGCGAAGCTCGCAGCAGTGGAGGTCCGCGCCGTTGCCCTCGACGTCGGGGATCGCGCGGCGATGGAGGCGTTCGCGCAGGCGGTCGCCGCGAGCGGACCGCCTGCGGTGGTGATGCTGAACGCCGGCATCGAGGCGGGCGGCAAGCTGTTCTCCGACGCCGACACCTGGCGCCGGATCCTCGACACCAACCTGTGGGGGGTGATCAACGGCATCCACGCCTTCGCGCCGGGGATGATCGCGGGGGCCAAGCCCGGCGCCGTCATCGTCACCGGCTCGAAGCAGGGCATCACCACGCCGCCGGGCAACACGCCCTACAACGTCTCGAAGGCGGGGGTGAAGGCGGCGACCGAGGCGCTCGCCCACGACCTGCGCGGGCGGGACGGCTGCCGCACCACGGCGCACCTGCTGATCCCGGGCTTCGTCTACACCGGGCTGACCAAGGCCCGCGGCGTCGCCGAGAAACCGCCCGGCGCCTGGACGCCGGAGGAGACCGTGACCTTCCTGCTCGGTCGGATGGAAGAGGGCGACTTCTACGTCCTGTGCCCCGACAACGAGACCACCCGCGCCCAGGACGAGCGCCGGATCGCGTGGGCTGCCGGCGACATCATCGAGAACCGCCCGGCGCTCTCGCGCTGGCACCCGGATCATGCGGAAGCGTTCCAGCGGGCGATGGAGGGGTAGGCGCGCGAAGACGCGACCCGGCGTCGGATCGTCCACGACGAAAGCCCGGTGCGGGGCCGCACCGGGCTTTCGCGCGCTTCAAGCACGCTCAGCGCCGAGACCTGACTCGGCCGTCAGGCCGGGATGGCGGCGGCGAGCGCCGCGCTCGGGGGAGTCTTCGGGCGCGGCATCACGCCGACCGGGCACGGCGGCGGGTCGTCGTCGTCGTCGCGCCGCCTCGGACGGACGTAGCGATGCAGGTCCGTGAGACGCCGCAGGCGGCGCGGTGCCGCGCGTGCCGCCGGAGGCCCCGTCCGCCGGACCTCCCGGTCGAGCTCGCCGAGCGCCGCGAGCACTGCGTCGATCGAGACCGGCTCGGCCCGTCTGCCGACGAGGCACCGCATGCCCGGCGCCCCTTCGAGCACGCAGGCATCCGACGCCCAGGATACCAGGATCGCGCGCTTGTCCGCCGGCGAGAGCATCGGGTGGGACAGGACCTCGCGCGGGTGGCGAAACACGTCGCCGGGGGCGACGAGCGCCTGCCAAGCCTCGAACGAGGCCGGAAGCGCGCCGCCCGATTGGTGCGCGCCGACGGGGGGCCGGCCGGGGCCGACGCCCACGTTCATGTCGGGGCCGGTGTCCCCGGAGTGGAAAAGGTGCGTCTGCATCATCGACGATCCTCCTTCCTGAATACGGGTCTACTTCCTGTTACGGGTTGGATGGGCGATAGGGGTCGTCATGCCCCCGCGGGCCCGGCGAGGCTCGCGGGGGGCTCGGTTCGCGGTCGGGCAGGGCCCCGTGGGTTCAGGCCCCGCCCACGCTGCCGCCTCAGGCGGCCTTGCGCGTGGACTCGATCCGCGGCGCGTTGTCTTGGCCGGCGGACTCGCGCCCCACGGCCTGGCTCACGGCGTCCTGCGACCCGCCGATCGGGATGCGCCGCGGCTTGAGCGCCTCGGGCACCTCGCGCTTGAGGCTGACGGTGAGCAGGCCGTTCTCAAGGCTCGCGCCGACGACCTTCACGTGGTCGGCCAGGTTGAAGGTCTGGCGGAACGTGCGGGCCGCGATGCCGCGATGCAGGACCTGGCGCGCGTTTTCGGAGGAGGTCTTCTGGCCTGTCACCAGAAGGCTGGAATCGTGCTGCGTCAGCTCGATCTCGTCGGGCGCGAAGCCGGCGACGGCCATGGTGATGCGGTATTCGTCGTCCGCCACCCGCTCGATGTCGTAGGGCGGCCAGGTCGACGAGGCCTCGGCCTGCGTGGCCTGGTCCAGCATCGAAAACAGTCGGTCGAAGCCGACCGTGGAACGGTAGAGCGGTGCAAAATCGAGGGTCCTCATGACCACATCCTCCTTGGAGCAACGTGATGACAAGGGTCGCCGGATGCCTTGACCCGGCGCCCGTAGCGCGAGCCGTCGTTCGGCCTCGCGCGTGAGAAACGACCGGCGCGTGATCCGGTTCCCAAAAAATTCGCGTTTCTCGAAATCAGGTCGCCGCGTCGTGCGGGACGGGCCTCTCCGATTGAATCTGGGCGGCGTCCCAAAACCCCTTCCCGATCCTCGCAGGCGACGCCACATCCGTTTATGTTCGATTCGAACGATCAGGAGAGCTTGCCGTGTACACTGTGAAGGCGAACGACCATGCGGGCCGGCCCGCGACGTTCGCGTGCGGCACCGCCGACCAGGCCCTGGAGAAGACCTGGGAACTGGCTCGGCGCGGCTTCAAGGACATCGTGGTGACCGATCCGAAGGGCCACGCCTCGAACGCTGCCGCGTTCGAGCGCTCGCTCGACCTGGCCTGAGGCGGGCGCCGGCTCGGATGGCCCACCACCACGACGACCACGATCACAGCGAGCTGTCCCCCGTCGAGGCGCGGGTGCGGGCGCTCGAATCGATCCTCGTGCAGAAGGGCTACGTCGAGCCGGCGGCGCTCGATGCGCTGGTCGAGCGCTACGAGACGCAGGTCGGCCCCCATCTCGGGGCGCAGGTGGTGGCCCGTGCCTGGGTCGATCCGGCCTATCGCGAACGGCTCCTGGCCGACGCCACCCCGGCCATCGCCGAGCTCGGCATCGGTGGGCGCGGCGGCGAGCACATGGTGGTGGTCGAGAACACGCCCGAGGAGCACAACCTCGTCGTCTGCACCCTGTGCTCCTGCTACCCCTGGCCGGTGCTCGGCCTGCCGCCGGTCTGGTACAAGGCGCCGCCCTACCGCGCCCGCGCCGTGATCGACCCGCGCGGCGTGCTCGCCGCGTTCGGGGTGCGCCTGCCCCAGGCGACGCGGATCACCGTGTGGGATTCCACCGCCGAGCTGCGCTACATGGTTCTGCCGATGCGGCCGGCCGGGACCGAGGCCCTCGACGAGCGCCAGCTCGCAGCCCTGGTCACCCGCGACGCGATGATCGGCACCGGGCTGCCGGGCGCACCCGCAAGTGTTCCCGCAAGTGTGCCAGCATGAACGGCGCCCAGGATCTCGGCGGCATGCACGGGCTCGGCCCGGTGATGCCAGAACCCGACGAGCCGGTGTTCCACGCAGCTTGGGAAAGCCGTGTCTTCGCGTTGGCCATGGCGATGGGCTTCACCGGCGCTTGGACGCTGGACGGCAGCCGCGCCGCCCGCGAGGCGATGCCGCCGGCCGACTACCTGCGGTCGAGCTACTACGCGATCTGGCTCGACGCGCTGGAGCGCCAGCTCGCCGCCCACGGCCTCGCGCGGCCCGACGAGATCGCCCGCGGCGTTCCTGACCCGGACCCGGACCCGGACCCGGCGCCGGTGGCCCGGGTCCTCACCGCCGACATCCTGGAGCCGCGCTACCGCGCCGGCTTCCCGAGCGACCGGCCCGCCCCGGCGCCGGCGCGCTTCGCGGTCGGCGACGCGGTGACGATGCGCAACATCCACCCGCCGACCCACACCCGCCTGCCGCGCTACGTGCGGGCCAAGAGGGGCACGGTGCTGCGCGTCCACGGCACCTTCGTCCTGCCCGACACCAACGCCTACGGGGAGGGCGAGAACCCGGACTGGCTCTACACCGTGGCCTTCCCGTCGAGCGAGCTCTGGGGCGAGGACGCCGACCCGAACGGGCGTGTCACCGTCGCGGTGTTCGAGCACTACATCGCGGGCGGCCGCACGTGAGTGTGCCTGCCTCCCCATTCTCGGCGCCGTGGGAGGCGCAGGTCTTCGCGATGGTGGTGTCGCTACAGGAATCGGGGCTGTTCACCTGGGCCGAGTGGGCCGACACCCTCGGCGCCGCGATCCGCCCCGCAGACGGCCCCGAGGCGCCGGCCAATTACGGCCGCTGGCTCGCCGCCCTGGAGATTATCCTCGCCGCCCGCGGCATCGCCGACGCCGACACTCTCGACGCCCGCCGCGACGCCTTCCTCCGCGCGGCGGAGGCGACCCCGCACGGCCTGCCGATCGCGCTGGAGAACGATCCGCTGTTCCGGCGATGAATGACGCGTCAGCCGACACGACGCCGGATCGCCGACCGCGCGATGCGTCCGATGTAGGCGTGGGTCCCCTCTCCAGAGCGGGAGAGGGACAGGGTGAGGGATGAGAACTTTCCGGAGAGGTCACGCCCCTCACCCCGACCCTCTCCCTATGAGAGAGGGAGCCCGCGGTGCCGCCCTCGACACGGCGTGCGATGTCGGCCCGATGACCCGCCGCAGCCTCCTCGCCGGCGCCGCGGGCCTTCTCGCCGCGCCGGCCCGCGCCGCGAACGATCCGTTCGGGCCGATGGGCCGGCCGTCCTGGGCGGCCGACAGCCTGCAGGCGGCCGCCGCCCGCACCGGGCTGACCTATGGCGCCGAGGTGCCCGGCTTCCGCTTCGCGCGCGACCCTGCCTACCGGCAGGCGGTGGCACGGGAGGCCGGGATGCTGGTCTGCGGCACCGAGATGAAGATGGAGGTGGTGCGGCCCGAGCCGGGGAAGACAGACTTCGCGCAGGCCGACGCCCTGGTTCGCTTCGCCCGCAGCAACGGCCAGCGGATGCGCGGGCATACCCTGGTCTGGCACGAGGCGCTGCCGCCTTGGGTGCGCCCGCTGCTGGCCCGGGCCACCGCCCCCCAGGCGGAGGATTTTTTGCGCCGCTGGATCGAGACCGTGGCCGGCCGCTACCGCGGGCAGATCGCCTCCTGGGACGTGGTCAACGAGGTGCTGTCGCAGGACGGCGGCGGCCCGGAGGGATTGCGCGAGAGCCCGTGGCTGACGGCGCTCGGCCCCGGTTACGTCGATCTCGCCTTCCGCATCCTGCACGAGGTCGACCCGAAGGCGGCCGGGTGCTGGAACGAGGACGCGGTCGAGCAGGGCGTGCCGTGGATGGAGGCGCGCCGCATCCGCGTGCTCAAGCGTCTGGAGGGCATGCTGGCGCGCGGCGTGCCGATCCGCCGCTTCGGCCTGCAATCGCACATCACCAGCACGGTGCCGATCGACCAGGGCCAGCTCCGTCGCTTCCTCCGGGAGATCGGGGCGATGGGGCTCGGCATCGAGATCACCGAGTTCGACATCGACGACCGGGCGTTCCCTGCCGACGTCGCCACCCGCGATCGCAAGGTCGCCGACCTCGCGAAATCCTACCTCGAGGTGGTGGCGGCCGAGCCCGCCGTGCTGAACGTGATGTCCTGGGACCTCTACGACCCCGACACCTGGCTGAACGACCACCCCTACCGCAAGCGTCCGGACGGCCTGCCGCAGCGCGCGCTTCCGCTCGATGCGCAGTTCAAGCGCAAGCCGCTCTGGCATGCGATGAAGGCGGTGTTCGGCCAGGCGCCGGACCATTCGGCGGCGCGGGCGAAGCTGCGCTAGGCCGCGCCCGCCCTCACGCTCCGCGTGTGTTCCTGCGGCCGTGAGTCCGGTGCGGAGAGGTCGCGGGAAAATGATCGCGCCGGCCGTTTCCGAGCCGGCCGATCCGTGAAAGGTCGCGATGGCCGGTCGGGACGTTCGCGCGCGGCGGTCGAGCCGTGGGAGGCCGGGTTTGAGCGCGAGCGGCCGGATGCGGGCTCGGCAGAGGACGATCCGCGCACCCGTGGGATTCGCTGCGGGATGGATCGCGTTTTGCGTGGCCCTCGGTCCGTCGCCCGGGTGTGCCGACGACCTCGCGGCCCTGTTCGAGCCGGGCACCGTGATCTCCGTCGGGGGCTTCGCCGGGACCGGCGCGCGCTTCCAGGGCGCCCGCGCGGTCGGCCTCTGGGGGCTGCCCTACGCCTCCTTCCGCAAGGTGGACGCCCCCCGCGAATGGTTCTCGCCCGACGACGCCCTCGACGTCGCCTTGGTGGACGCCCCCGCGATCCAGGCCGGGGCCGTGCTCGATGTCCGCAGCGGCCGCTCCGTGCACGACGACCGCAGCCTCGCAGGCTTGCCGCGCCGCCCGGTCGCGGCGGCGCTCGGCCTGTTCGGCGAGGTCTGGCCGGTGGACGACGTCCTGCGGCTCCGCGCCGAGGTCACGCAGGGGCTGCGTGCCCATGACGGCGTCGTCGCCAAGCTCGGCGCCGACCTCGTCGGCACCGCCGGCCGCTTCACCTTGAGCGGCGGCCCCCGCCTCGTGCTCGGGGATGCCGCCGCGATGCGCCTCGACTTCGACGTGCCGGTGGCCTCCGCGAACGCTAACCCGCGCCTGACGCCCTATCGCGCGACCGGCGGAACCCGCTCGGCCGGCGCGATCGTGGCCCTGGCCTACGACTGGTCCGACGCGTGGCGGACGCTCGGCTCCGTCCGCTACGACCGTCTCGTCGCCTCGGCCGCCGGAAGCCCGATCGTCCGGCGCGTCGGCACGCCGAACGACGTCACGGTGTCTGTGGGGGCGATCTACTCGATTCGGACCGATCGGTGACGGGGTGCAGCGACAACCGAAGGTATAACGTGGTGTTGATACTCACGAATGCGTGAATGTTGCTGGTCGGGCACAATCGAACCCCGATCGTCGCTGACGCAACGATTCCAGGGATTATATCCAAACGTTTCTGGCTATGCCTCTTCGAAAGAGGGGGGCGGACCGTGCCACGGATACTGTTGACGGGTGCGACCGGGCTGATCGGCGGTGCGGTTCTGCACCGGGCGCTCGAAGGCGGCGACGACGCGACCTGGGTCTGCCTCGTGCGCTGCGCCGGCGTCGAGCAGGGCCGGCAGCGCATCGCGGCGCGGCTTTCCCGCTTCACCGACGCCTTCACCGCCCAGCGCCTCGCCCGCAAGGTCGAAGTGGTGCCCGGCGACTTCACTCGGGCCGACATCGACCGGGACCCGCGCCTCGACGACTGCACCCATGTGCTGCACTTGGCGGCCGACACCTCGTGGTGGGGCGACGAGCGCGTCTACCGCACCAACCACGACGGAACGCTGGCGCTGGCACGGCGCGCCCGGGCGATGCCAGACCTGCAGCGCTTTCTCCATGTGGGCACCGCGATGATCTGCGGCGCCGACGCCGACGAATTCGTCGCCGAGGACGACTACCCGGCGGCCGACGCCCGGCACATGGTCGCCTACACGGTCTCAAAGGCGGCGACCGAGACCTCGCTGGCCGAGCACTTCCCCGACCTGCCGGTCGTCGTCGCCCGCCCCTCGATCGTCGTCGGCCATGCGAGCCTCGGCGCGGGGCCGAGCTCCAGCATCCTATGGGTGCTGCGCGCCGCAGACGCCCTGCGCATGCTGCCCTGCGCGCCGGAGAGCCACGTCGACGTCGTCCCGGCCGACTGGGTCGCCGAGACCCTGATCGGGCTCCTGACCAAGCCGACGCTCGCCCACGACCTCTACCACCTCTCGGCCGGCGCCCGCGGCCGTACCACCTGGGCCGAGGTCATCGCCGCCTTCGAGGCGGCGGAGCCGAGCGACGGACGGCGCGCCTTCCGGCAGTTCGACCTCGTCGCCGACCGCGCCGTGCTGCGCCGGCGCTTCGCCGAGGTGTTCGGCCTCGACGGGTCGCTGAAGCAGGCGATGCTCCGCGCCGTCCGCGCGTACTATGCGTTCTGCGCCCTCGACGTGACCTTCGCCAACGATCGCCTGCTCGCCGAGGGCTTTGCGCCCGCGCCGACGCTGCCGGCCTACCTGCCGGTGTGCCTGGCGAACGGGGCGACGATCGTGGAGCAGTTCGCCGACGACATCGAGATGTTCGCCGTGCCGCCCCCCGCGCCCGAGGCCCGCGCCGCCGGCGACGCGCTGGCGGCCAGCGCATGAGCCCGTACCTGACGCTGGCCGTCGCGATCGGCGCCGAGATTTCCGCGACCCTCGCGCTGAAGGCCGCCGACGGCCTGACCCGGCCGATCCCCACCCTGATCGTCGCTCTCGGCTATGGCACGGCTCTCTGGCTGATGTCCTCGAGCATGGACATGCTGCCGATCGGAATCGTCTACGCGATCTGGGCCGGCGTCGGCATGGTCGGCGCCGCGATCGGCGGTGCGCTTCTGTTCGGCGAACCGGTGACGCTGCCGATGATCGCCGGCATCGCCGTCATCGCCTGCGGCGTGGCGATCCTGGCGAGCGCGCGCGTCGAGGCCTGAGAAGGACTCACGCCGTCGCCAACCGCCTATCGTCCACCGCCCGCACCGGCGAGCCCGGCACGAACGCGTCGAACGCCGCCCAGAAATCCTCCCGGATCGCGTCGCGTTCGGAGAGGATCTCGTGGCGGGCGTCGGGCAGCACCAGGATGTGACCGGCCTTGAGCCGCGCGGCGAAGCGCTGGGCCGCCGGCGTGCCGCAGACCGGGTCGGCGCCGGCCGCCACGATCAGCGTCGGGGTCGCGATGCGGGGTGGCACGCGCGGGTCGCGCAGGCGCGCCACCGCGCGGAAGGCTTCCGCCGTCCAGGCGATGGTCGGGTCGCCGACCGCGCCGGCGCCGACGGCGAGCGCGGCGGCGGCGTTGCGGGCGTAGCGCGCCGGGTCCCGCGTCAGCCGGTTGTTCGGGTAGGGCTTCGTCGCGATCGAGACCGGGCCGCCGCCGGGCACGTAGCGGCTGCCGAGGCCGAGGCGCTGCAGCAGCCGCGTCGCGCCCGAGGCGAAGGCGGGCGAGCGCACCATCTTGATCGACAGCATCGGCGCCACCGTGACGATCCGCCGGAACGGGAGCCACCCGTCCAGCGCCCCGGTGAGCGCCACGCAGCCGCCCATGGAATGGGCGAGGCAGACGTGCGGGTCGGGCATGAACGGCACCAGCACCGCGTCGCGGATCGCCAGCAGGTCGCGACGGTAGTCGTCGAAGGCGGCGACGTGGCCCTTGTGCGGGTCGTCGACCCGACGGTCCGACGAGCCCTGGCCACGCCAGTCGAAGGCGACGACGGCGAAACCCCGGGCGCGCAGGTCGCGGATGGTCTCGTAGTACTTCTCGATGAACTCGGCCCGGCCCTGCAGCAGGCAGACCGTGCCCTTGCAGGTCCGGGTCGTCGCGGACCAGCGCGCCGCCCGCAGGGTGCAGTCGTCGGATGTGCCGACCGCCATCACCGTGGCGCCGGGCGGGACCGGGTTTCCAGGCGTGTCGTGCAGGCTGAGGAGTGCGGCGTCCTGCCGCATCTGGCCCGTCGTCCGGCCGGGTCTTGAACGCACCTCGAACCCCTCCAATATCACGATCGTACCGGCCGTCAGGCGGTACGAGCCCGGTCCGGCCCACGCGGCGGACCATAGACTCAAATCAGCATGTTGCTCCACGGAGGATGTGTCTTATGCGTCAGTTCGATCTTGCTCCCCTCTACCGTTCCACCGTCGGTTTCGACCGCCTGTTCTCGGCCGTCGACCAGTTCGTGGCGACCGACGCGGTGCCGACCTACCCGCCCTACAACATCGAGCGCACCGCCGAGAACGCCTACCGCGTGACGGTGGCGGTGGCCGGCTTCACCGAGGCCGACCTGTCGATCGAGGTGCGGGAGAACGCGCTGACCGTGAAGGGCGAGCGCAAGCCTGATCCCGAGCGTCGCGCCGAGGTGCTGCACCAGGGCATCGCCGCCCGCGGCTTCGAGCGCCGGTTCCAGCTCGCCGACTACGTCCAGGTGACGGGCGCGGCGCTGGAAAACGGCCTCCTCCACGTCGACCTCGTCCGCGAGATCCCTGAGGCGAAGAAGCCGCGCCGCATCGAGATCGCCATCGGCGGCAAGACCCGCGCGCCGGCGATCGAAGGCGCAGCCACCGAGGTCCCGGCCGAGGTCCAGAAGGCCGCCTGACCTTGGTCTGCTGACCCTGGTCGCATGACTTGAGAAGGAGCGTCCCGGCCGATGGCCGGGGCGTTTTTCTTTGCGGGGGCCGACCAGGGCGCCGGACAAGACGGGAGCGGCGCCGCACTGCCGCCCTCCCGAGCGGGCGAGGGGGGACTCGCGCCCGCTTCGGCACCGCGGGTGGTGCGTCGAAGCGTTCGAACGGCCGCCAGCGCATGCCGCACGCCCTTTTCGGGGGCGGTGGCGGACTGGGCCATCATGGCGAGGCCGAGCTGCAAAGCGAATTCACACGGGGCAGCCCAAGACGCGCGCCACCGCCTTCGCCACCACCGGATACGATCCGAGCGAAACTGAAAACGTCCTAGCGGTTTCGGTACCAGTCCCAGGCCAGGAAGGCGGGGAACGGGAGGATGATGGCGAAGAAGATCCAGTCGAACATCTGCGGCATGGTGCGGTCCTTCCCTCCCCCTCACTGCCTCCTACCGGGGGTTGCGCGGTCAAGTTCCAGTCCTGTGCTGCCGTCTGCGACAGGACATCCGGCTCGGGAGGTGTGAGACCGAGCTGCGCGAGGTGGTGGACCTCAGGTCGTCGTGTGCCGGGACGCCGGGGTCGGCCACCTACGGGGTCAGCGGTCCTCGCGCTCCCTCTACGACTCGGCCTCACGGCGAACCAGCTCGCGGCCGAGCTGAAGCAGCAGCAGGCGGATCGTCGCCCGCATCTCGGGTGTTCCGTGGGCCTCGATCAGGGCATGCGCTTCGAGGCAGACCTCGGCCATGCGGTCGAGCGTGTCCGTCGCCACCGTTGACCCCCACCTGGATTCGGGCAAAATGTTGCGCGCAATCGATGTCGCGACGCGACGCTACTATGGCCGGCAAGCCAAAGCCGCGCAACAACGTAGACGATAGAAGCGCCACAGTATGCAGAAGCCAGATATAGCCGAGGCTGAGCTGAGCAACGGGCTTATGATCGCCAAGTTGGCGAGGATCGCCGAGGCCCTGGATTGCCCGGTCACGGACTTCTTCGAGGTCGAAGCCAACGCGATGAACGAGACGGCGGCCCTGCTCGCCTCCTGGCACGCGATCTCGGATGCAGACGCGCGCCGCGAGGTGCTGTCCTACGTCCGCGCGGTGGCCGGCGGTGCGTCGCCTGCGGCCCCTCAGGATGCCGCACTTTAACGTGCGACGTTGCGACTTTTTCGGAGCCAGGTAAATTTGGGCGATGCCCGACGCACCCGATTCCGATCTTCCGACGAGCGTGATCGCCGAGTCGCGCGCGGTGATCGCGCGATCGCGAGCGGTCCGCCTGGAGGCGCAGGCCCAGCGCGAGGCAGCCCGGGTCGTGGTCGATCAAGTCCGGGCGATGATCGCCCAGTCGCAGGCGGACGGCGATGCCGGCGGCCGTACCGGTTCTGAGCGCACGCCCTGACGGATCGATCCGGCGCGGGTCGGCCCCGAACCGTCAGCGGCTCAGGAGGTGCAGGCTGAACAAGCCGTCCGGATCGAGCCAAACGTTTTTGGGCGTCCAGCCGGCCCGTCCGGCGAGCGCCTGGAACACGTCGGGCGAGTGCTTATGCGAAACGTCGGTGCGGACGCTCTCGCCGGCCGCGAAGTGGACCGCGTCCGTGCCGAGGTGCCAGGTGTCGGCGCGGGCGGCCACGAGGTGGGCCTCGACCCGCAACGGGTCGCGCAGGATGCGGATCTCGTGGCGGAAGGCGTCGCGGTCGATACCGGCATCGAGTTCGCGGTTCAGCCGCCCGATGTAGTTCAGGTGGAGCGCCGGCATCAGCCCGTCGCAGCCGCCGTAGACCCGTTGCAGCCGGTCGGCGTCCTGCGTCGGGTCAGCCCCGACCAGGAGGTGGCTCGGCCCGAGGGTGTCGCGCGCCCGTGCCAGGAAGGCCTCTGCCTCGGCCGGCGCCAGGTTGCCGATGCTGGTGCCGGGAAAGAACCCGAGCACCGGGCCGTCGGCGAGGTCGACGGGGAGCCGGATCGGCTCGGCGTAGTCGGAACAGACCGGGATCATCGCGATCTCGGGATAGTCCTGCGCCAGCGTCCGGACGGAGGTTTCGAGGTAGTCGCGCGAGATGTCGATCGCCACGTAGCGGCGCGGCCGGTCGAGGCCGTCGAGCAGCGTGCGGATCTTGCGGCTCGCGCCGCTGCCGTACTCGACGATCGTCGCCCCGGGCCCGACCAGCGTCGCGATCTCCGACACCGCCTGCGGCAGCAGCGCCATCTCGCGCCGGGTCGGATAGTAGTCGGGATGATCGCAGATCCTGTCGAACAGGATCGAGCCGGCCTCGTCCCACAGGTACTTGCCCGGCAGTCGCTTTGGCGTCTGTCCCAGGCCGGCGAGCGTAGCGCGCAGGAACGCGTCTCGCTCGGCCGTCTCTTCCGGCGTCATCGCTGGCTCCCGCGCGTCGCGGTGAGGACGACGAGGGCGATGCGCTCCGCGTCGGCGTAGGCCGGTCCCTCGAGCTCTTCGCCGTAGGCGTCCGGGTCGAACTCGCGATACGACCAGCTCAGCCCGGCCGCCTCGCAGGCGGCGGTCGCGGCTTGGCGGAACGGATCCTCCCCCTCGACGATCGCCGAGCCGGTGAACAGCACCAAGCTGCCGCCCGGCGCGAGGCGGGCGCAGGCGGCCTCGACCACGGCGAGCGACAGGCCCTCGCCGTAGGCCCCGCCGCCGTCGCGGTAGGTTCGCCCGGCGCGGTCCAGCATGAACGGCGGGTTCGAGACGACGAGGTCGAACTCGCCTTCGACCCCCCCGAGGAGGTCGCTGCGGCACGGCACGACGCCGTGGGCGCCCGCGAGCTGCGCGTTGGTCGCAGCCGCCGCGAGCGCCGCGTCGTTGATGTCGACGAGGATGATCTCGGCCTCCGGGTTGCGCCGGGCGATCGCGATGCCGGCAGCCCCCGAGCCGCAGCCGACGTCGACCGCACGCTGGACCGCCGCCGTGCGCCCGTCGAGATGCTCGACCACGGCCGCAACGAAGCGGGCGGTGTCGGGGCCGAAGAACACCACGTCGGTGGCGTCGGGCGGGTAGGCGGAGTGGACGAACAGGCCGCCGTCCAGGCTCGAAACCCGGATCGTCGCGCGCCAGGCGTCGCCGTCGCGGGCCAGCACGCCGGCCTCGCGCATCGCCGCGAACAGGTCCGGCGGCAGCAGGTCCTCGACGAAGGGCCGGCTCCAGCCGAACACGTCGCGCAAGCTGCGCGCCCGCGCGTTGCGGGGGCGGGCGTTGACGCGGGCATGGGTGGCGGGTGTCACGGTGGTGAAGGCATAGCCGGTGGCGCGCAAACGCTCGACAAGGGCGACGAGGGCGGGGTTCGCATCGAAGCGGTCGCTCATGAAAGGGTCGCTCATGGCGTCCGGTCCGCGGCGGATGGCGACCGCCTAGTGGCGGGGGGCACCCGGAACGCCCCGCCGCGCAGGTCCGCCGCGATCGGCCCGGCCTCGCGCCGAAGCTCCACCGCACGGCGCTGGAACGGGCACGCCCAGTCGTCGGGCACTTGGCGCCCGCTGTATTGCGGCGCCTCCGAGCGCTCGCCGTGGCGGGTCAGCATCGGGTTGACCGAGCCCGCCCACGACACGTCGCGCGCTTGGATGGTCTCGCGCATCCGCTCGTAGCGCCCCTCCGCCCGCAGCCGCTCGAACTGGTCGTGCAGGTTGAACACCAGGGCCGGCGCCGCGAAGAGGCGCGCCTTCCGGCTCGCCCCGGGATGCAGGCCCACCACGAAGAACGCCTCGCCCGCAAAGCTGAGGGAGAAATGCGCGTCCTGCGGGTCGGGGGCGACGCGCGCGTCGTAGGCGTGGCCGAGGCGGCTGTCCTGATCCGACAGCGCCTGGAGCCGGTCCCACATCCGGGCCTCGAAGCCTTCTTCCGACAGGCCGCCAGGGCGATCGAAGATCACGACGAGGCTCTGGAACAGCTCCGGTCGCGCCCGGTAGCGGCAGACGAAGGCCATCAGGGCGGCGTGCATCCGGGCGTCGTCGTCGGCCGCGCCGATGTCACGCCCGATGACGAAGCGGATCTGCCCGCGCGCCAGGGCGGCCTTGGCGCCGACGCAGGGGAAGGACGGGTTCTGGATGAGGTCGCGGAAGCGCTCGGCCAGGGGATGGCCGGCATCGTCCCTCGGGAAGCCGATGTCGCACGGAAGGTCGATACCTCTTGGGAGATCGATGTCTTTTGGGAAATTCATACGCACCTGTCACGATCGCGCCCGGGCGCGCCGCCTCCTGCGAGGCGGCTGCGTTGAATCCTTGCCGTTGAGGTCGGAGGCCGGCGGTTCGAAGCACCCATCGGGGGCTTGCCGTCGGCCTGCCGTGGAAACCTCGCCTCGAATGGCTTGTTCCGAAGACGTTTTCGCGAAGAACGAAGTTTAACGCAGGTTATGGTCGCTTCAGCTTTGGCGATCGATTGAATAACCGCGTTCCTCGGTGGGCCGCCTTTCGTCCGCCGCACTCCTGGCGATCATCGCGGACGGGCTCTTCGCGGCCAGCGCGGAGTCGGTGAGACGGCAAAGCGTCGCGGACGGGAAAGCCGGCGCCCGTGGCAGGGTTTTCGCCGAAGACGATGCGTCGATGTCGCGCAGGACGGCCGGGACCGAGGGCACGATGGACGCGCGAAACCAGATCACCCGAGCGTCAGGCCAAGCGCCTTTGGAAGCGAAGGCTTCGGAAGCGGGATCGTCGGACGGGCCCCGTCCGCGCGAGATCACCCTGCGCGGGATCGTGCTCGGCGCCGCGCTCACGGTCGTCTTCATCGCGGCCAACGTCTACATGGGCCTGAAGACCGGCATGACCTTCTCGTCGTCGATCCCGGCGGCGATGATCTCGATGGGATGCCTGCGCCTGCTCGGCGGCTCGAACATCCTCGAGAACAACATCGTGCAGACGCAGGCCTCCGCCGCGGGCACCCTGTGCAACGTCATCCTGATCCTGCCCGGCCTCGTACTGATCGGGCACTGGCACGGCTTTCCGTTCTGGCAGACGAGCGCGGTCTGCGGCCTCGGCGGGCTGCTGGGCGTCGCCTTCTCGATTCCCCTGCGGCGCGCGCTGGTGACGAGCGCGGGCCTGCCCTACCCGGAGGGCGTCGCCGCCGCCGAGGTGCTGCGCACCGGCGAAGGCGCAGCCGGCGCCCGGGGCCTGCGCGACCTCCTCGCAGCGGCGGCGGGCGCCGGCGCGATCGGGCTCGCGACCACCGGCTTCCGGGTGCTCGCCGACGGCGTCCATGGGACGCTCGCAGCCGGAGGCGCCGTGTTCCGCCTGGGCACCGGCTTCTCGCTGGCGCTGGTCGGCGTCGGCTACCTCGTCGGCATCGGCGCGTGCCTGGCGCTGCTCACCGGCGTGGCGATCGCCTGGGGCGTCGCCGTGCCGCTCCTGACCGCCCTCGGCCAGGGTGAGGGTGCGACGCACGCCGAGATGGCCGAGGCGGTGTGGTCGGGCCAGGTCCGGCTGATCGGGGCCGGCATCATTGCGGTCGGCGGCCTCTGGACGGTCGGGTCGCTCGCTCGTCCGGTCCTCGGCAGCGTGGCGACGGCGCTCGCCTCGGCGCGCAAGGACGGCTCGGGCCTGCCCGGCCGCGACCACCCGCGGGGCGAGCGCGACCTGCCGATCACCTGGGTCGGCGGCGCCCTGCTGGCGCTTACCGTGCCGCTGGCGTGGCTGTTCGCCAACTTCGCGTCCGGCGCCGAGCTCGGCGGAAGCCTGCCCGTGCTCGTCGTCGCCGCCACCGTGTTCGCCGTGCTGTTCGGTTTCCTGATGGCCGCCACCTGCGGCTACCTCGCCGGCCTCCTCGGCTCGTCCTCGAGCCCGATCTCCGGCATCGGCATCCTCACCGCCATGGCGGCGGCGGTGCTGCTGCCGCTGCTGATCGGCCGCTCCGCCGGCCCGGAGGGCGACCGCTTCGTCATCGCGATGGCGCTGCTCGTGGCGGCGGTCATCGTCACGATGGCCTCGATCGCCAACGACAACCTGCAGGACCTGAAGACCGGCCAGCTCGTCGACGCCACGCCGTGGCGCCAGCAGGCGGTGCTCGTGGTCGGCGTCGCGGTAGGCGCGGCCGTCGTCGCGCCGCTCCTGTCCCTGCTCTACGAGGCCTATGGCTTCGTCGGCTCGCTGCCGCGTGAAGGCATGGACGCCGCCAACGCCATGCCCGCGCCGCAGGCGGCGCTGACCTCGCAGATCGCCGCCGGCATCGTCCACGGCACCCTGCCATGGCGAATGGTTCTGGTCGGCGCCGGGCTCGGCGCCGTGCTGGTCGCGGTCGAGGCGTGGCTGCGGCGGCGCGGGCTCACCTTCCCGGCGCTCACCGTCGGCATCGGCATGTACCTGCCGCTGTCGGTCGAGATGACCATCGCGGTGGGCGGCGTCCTCGGGTGGCTCGCCGAGCGGAGGCTCCGCCGGCGCGCCGAGGCGCAAGGGGATGACGCCGACAAGGCGACGGAGGCGGCGCGCCGCCGCGGCGTCCTGCTCGCCTCCGGCTTCCTCGTCGGCGAGAGCTTCGTCGGGGTGATCCTGGCCGTCGCCGACACCCTGGCCGGCCGCAGCGCGGCGCTCGCCCTCGTCGGCCCGGACTTCGCCTCCTACGCGACGTGGATGGGACTGGCCGTCTTCGCCGGCGGCCTCGCCGTGTTCTACCGGCTGACCGGGCGGGCGGAGCCGGACGAAGCCGTCGCGTAGGCGCGTCCTCGAAGGTCTGGCGGAGCGGGCAGATGTCATGGGCGAGTCCCCGCCGCTGCCCAGGTGCCGCGCGAAGGATCGTTTGACGACTTGCCCTCATCCGCGACCAGATCCTGAAGCGCTTCTGCTGCGTCCTCCGCCAGCCATCCTCGCTGCATCCGAGACCTGACCCCATCGGTCGTCGGGGTCAGGACGAAAACGTCCGCCCTCGCCCAGGCTTCTTCAGCCCGCCCGGGCTCCCGTTCGGTCCGAAACCGCACAGAACCAACCCCGGCGACCGAGGTTGCACCCGCATGGGCCGCACCTTCCGATCGGCGGCCGGGAGCTTGAAGCCGATGAAAGCCCTCGTCTGGCACGGCACGACCGACATCCGTTGCGACACGGTTTTCGATCCGACCATCGAGGACGGGCGCGACGCGATCATCAAGGTCACGAGTTGCGCGATCTGCGGCTCGGACCTGCATCTCTACGACCACTTCATGCCCGGCATGAAGGCGGGCGACATCATGGGCCACGAGACCATGGGCGAGGTGGTCGAGGTCGGGAAGGACAATACCGCGCTCAAGGTCGGCGACCGGATCGTGGTGCCCTTCACGATCACCTGCGGCCAGTGCCCGCAATGCCGGCGCGGCAACTTCTCGGTCTGCGAGCGCACCAACCGCAACAAGCCGCTTGGCGACGCCGCCTTCGGCCACACCACGGCGGGCCTGTTCGGCTACACGCACCTGACCGGCGGCTATGCCGGCGGACAGGCCGAATACCTGCGGGTGCCCTTCGCCGACTCGACGCACATCAAGGTGCCGGACGGCATCCCCGACGAGCACCTGCTGTTCCTCTCCGACATCTTCCCGACGGGGTGGCAGGGCGCGGTCCAGTGCGACATCCAGCCGGAGGACACCGTCGCGATCTGGGGCTGCGGCGCCGTCGGGCAGATGGCGATCCGCTCGGCGATCCTGCTCGGGGCCAAGCGCGTGATCGCCATCGACCGGGTGCCCGAGCGCCTCGAGATGGCGCGGGCGGGGGGCGCCGAGGTGCTCGATTACGACGCGGAGCCGAACATCGTCGCCCGGCTCAACGACATGACCGACGGACGCGGGCCGGAGAAGTGCATCGACGCCGTCGGGCTCGAAGCGCATGCGCTCGGCGCGGTCGACGCCGTCTACGACCGGGCGAAGCAGGCGATGATGCTGGAGACGGACCGCGCCCACGTCCTGCGCCAGATGATCATGGTCTGCCGGCCCGCCGGCATCCTCTCGGTGCCGGGCGTCTACGGCGGCCTGATCGACAAGTTTCCGATCGGCGCCCTGATGAACAAGGGCCTCACCGTCCGCACCGGGCAGACGCACGTGAAGCGCTGGACCGGCGACCTGCTGCGGCGGATCGAGGAAGGGCAGATCGACCCGTCCTTCGTCATCACCCATACGATCGGGCTGGAGGACGGCCCGGAGATGTATCGCACCTTCCGCGACAAGCAGGACGGCTGCATCAAGGTGGTGATCCGGCCATGAGCACGATGCGACACCCCTACCCGACGCGCCCGGCGCCCGGTCGCGGCGCCCAGGCCGGCCACCAGGAACTCGCCCGCGGCCTCGGCTGGTTCTCGATCGGCCTCGGCCTCCTCGAACTCGCGGCGCCGCGGGGCCTGTGCCGCACCCTCGGCCTCGAAGGGCGCGAGACGTTGGTGCGCAGCTACGGCGTGCGCGAGGTCGCGACCGGCGTCGCCATCCTCATGAGCCACGACCCGACCCCGTGGATCCTCGGCCGCGTCGCGGGCGACGCCCTCGACCTCGCGACCCTGGCCCAGGGCTTCGACGGCGATCGCGAGCAGCGCGCCAACCTCGTCGCGGCAACCGCGGCGGTGGCTGGCGTGACCGTGCTCGACGTCGTCTGCGCCCAGGGGCTGATGGCCGACAAGCGCCTCTCCCCGCCCGGCCGCTACGATTACCGCGACCGGAGCGGCTTTCCGCGCCCGCCGCGGGCGATGCGGGGCGCAGCCGCCGACTTCGAGACGCCGCCCGATTTCCGCGTCCCCGACGCGTTACGGCCATGGCGGGACGACGGCGCCGCCTGATAGCGGCATTCCGTAAATTACAGTGATTTGCCGGCAAACGACACGCGCGGTCGACGGCTGTCCGCCGGCCCGCACGGTTACCCCTCAATGGCGATCACTTCCGAAGCGAAAGGCGCAAGGCACATGGTCCAACAGGTTTCGGTCGGGGCCAGCGCGCGCGCCGGCGAGGCCGCCGGGGACGGTAGTCACGCGCTCCTGCCCGATCTCGCCTATCGCCGGGTGGTGATGGTCAACGTCGTGTTCGTCGGCGCACCCGACGCGGGCGACCGCGGATGGGTGCTGGTCGACGCCGGCATCCCCGGCGGCAAGGGCCTGATCAAGGGCACGGCCGAGGCACGCTTCGGCGCCGGCGCCCGCCCGGCGGCGATCGTGCTGACGCACGGGCACTTCGACCATGTCGGCGTGCTGGAGGACCTCGCCGAAGAGTGGGACGTGCCGATCTACGCTCACGCTGCGGAGCGGCCTTATCTCGACGGCAGCGCCTCATATCCAAGCCCCGACCCCACGGTCGGCGGCGGGGCGCTCGCGCTGCTGTCGCCGCTCTACCCGACGAAACCGGCCGACGTGGGCGTACGCCTCGTCATCCTGCCGGCGGACGGGACGGTGCCGCCGATGCCAGGCTGGCGCTGGATCCACACGCCGGGCCACAGCCCGGGCCACGTCTCGCTCTGGCGCGAGGCCGACGGGTCGCTGATCGCCGGCGACGCCTTCGTGACAACGGCGCAGGAATCCATCTACGCGGTCGCGCTGCAGGAGCCCGAGTTCCACGGCCCGCCGATGTACCTGACCATCGACTGGTCCGCCGCCGCCGCCTCGGTCCGCCGCCTCGCCGCGCTCCGGCCCGAGCGCGTCGTCACCGGCCACGGCCGGCCGCTGGAAGGTGCGGAGATGCGCCGCGGCCTCGACGCCTTGGCGCAAGACTTCGAAGCCGTCGCAGGCCCGGACCACGGCCGCTACGTCGCCCACCCGGCCCAGGCCGAAGACGGCTCGGCCTATCGCGAACCGTGATCGAGCGCCCGTCTTCCCTCCCTCGAAGAGTGGGGAGGGAGGGGAAGCGGTCTTTCAACACGCGACACCGCTCCTCGCATGCGCATCCGCGAGGCCGCATGCACCCCTCAAAGGGCCGAGCGCGCAAGCAGGTAGACGACCGCCGCCGCCAGGGTGAGGGAGACGAGCTTCCAGAACAGCACCGGGTCGCGCTCCAGAAGGGCCGTCCGCCGGAGGCCGGGCAGCGACGGGTTCGGGTGGCGCAGGTCGTGGACGAAGGCGGAGAGCACCTCGTAGCGCTGGGCCGGGTTGGGGTGCACCGCCTTGCGCAGGGCCGCGTCGACGTAGGCGGGTAGACCGGTGCGCGCCGCGGCGAGGGAGACGTAATGCAGGCGTTGGGCGCGGGCCGCGCTGAAGGCCCGCGTCGCCTCCGCGCCGTAGGGCAGGCGTCCCGTGAGCATCTGGTAGGCGATCACGCCGAGCGAGAAGATGTCCGATTGCGGCGTGGCGGGCCGTCCCGCGAGGCATTCCGGCGCGGTGTACTGCACGGTGCCCTGCACCGTCTCGTCGACGGTCGGGTCGTCCTCGGCGAGCCCGGCGATCCGTGTGGAGCCGAAGTCGATGATCCGGACGGTGCCGGCGGCGTCGACCAGGACGTTGTGGGGTCGCAGGTCCCGATGCACCATCTCGCGCCGGTGGAAGGCGCGAAGGCCCACCGCGACCTGCTCGACGAGGCGCCGGACCTCCTCGAGCTCCGGCTTGGGATTGTCGCGCATCCACTGGGCGAGCGTCCGGCCCTCGACATAGTCCATCACCGTGTAGAGGTGGCTGCGCCGCCGGGTCCGGGGCGGGGCGCTCAGAACGTGCGGGCTGCCGATACGCCGCGCGACCCATTCCTCCATCATCAACCGCTGTAGGCCGGCCGGATCCGCATGCAGGTCCGTCGAGGGCACCTTGAGGGCGACCGTGAGCCCGGTCTCCCCGTCGACCGCCAGGTAGACGTGGCTGCGGTGGCTCGCATGCAGGGTACGCAGCACGCGGTAGCCGTCGAAGGTGGTCGGCGGGTCGAGGAGGGGGCCCGGCGGCAGGTCGTCGGCCCGGCCCGACATCTCGTCCAGCTCGCCGTCGGGGACGGCGTCGACGCGCACGATCTGGACGGTGAGGTTGTCGCCGCTGCCGTTCTCGTAGGCCCGCCGGACGATCTCCCGGGCGGCGCGATCGAGGTCGTCGCCGTGCTGCGCGATCTCGGCGACGATCGCCTCCGGCCGCACGTGCTCGTGCACCCCGTCCGTCGTCAGGACGAAGACGTCCCCACCCTCGATCACGACCGTGTGGTGGTCGATCTCCACGTGCGCGGCGGCGCCGAGGGCGCGGCCGAGGTAGGATTCCTCGGCGGAGAGGACGACGCGGTGGTCCTCGGTGAGCGCTTCGAGCGAGCGCCGCACGACCCGGGAGATGCGGGCGTCGCCGACGTGGAAGATGTGCGCGGTGCGCGACCTCAGGATCAGGGCGCTGAAGGTGGTGACGTAGCCGCGGTCGCGCGCGCCCTCGGGGTCGTGCAGGTGCCGGTTGCGCCGGGTCTCGGCATGGAGCCACGAATTCGTCGCGGCGATGACCCGGCTCGCCGCCGTCTTCACCGACCAGGTGTCCGGGGTGTCGTAATAGTCGGACAGGAAGCTCCGGACCGCCGTCTCGCTCGCGACGTGGCTGACCGGGCTGCTGCCGATCCCGTCGGCGATGGCGATCGCGCCGCCCCTGAGGGCGAGCGCGGCGCGCCCGGGGACGAGCGCGCCGTGGAAGTCCTGGTTGGTCTCCTTGCGCCCGCGCTCGCTGTGCTGGCCGAGGGAGAGGGTCAGGGACGAAGGCATCGGCGGATCCCGGCGGTCGGGCCCGGCGCCCTGCGGCGCGAGGCCCGACCGGTCGAGCCGGCGATCAGGCCGCGAGGCGGCGCTCCGCCTGGACGACGGTCCGCTTCGGGGCCGTCCGGACGTGGGTGGTGTAGAGGGTCAGGCCGGTGAAGGCGAGGCCGCCGACGAGATTGCCGAGCACGGTCGGGATCTCGTTCCAGAAGAAGTAGTCGCCGACCGAGAACTGGCCGCCCATGAGCAGGCCGAAGGGGAACAGGAACATGTTCACCACCGAGTGCTCGAAGGTCATGTAGAAGAACAGCATGATCGGCATCCACATGGCGATCACCTTGCCGCTGACGGTGGTCGAGATCATCGCGCCGACGACGCCGGTGGAGACCATCCAGTTGCACAGCATGCCGCGGATGAAGATCGTGAACCAGCCGCCGGTGCCGTGCGCGGCATAGCCGACGGTGCGGCGCTCGCCGATGTGGGCGATGAACTCGCCGACCTTGTCGGCCGGCGCGGTGAACCCGAAGGTGAACACGAAGCCCATCATGAGCGCCACGGTCAGCGCGCCGAGGAAGTTGCCGATGAAGACGAGGCCCCAGTTGCGCAGCACGCCCCCCCAGGTCACGCCCGGCCGGCCGTCGAGGAGCGCCAGGGGCGCCAGCACGAACACGCCGGTGAGCAGGTCGAAGCCGAGCAGGTAAAGCATGCAGAAGCCGACCGGGAACAGGGCGGCGCCGAGGATGGGGATGCCGGTCTGCTGCGTGATGGTGACGGCGAAGACCGCGGCGAGCGCCAGGATCGCGCCAGCCATGTAGGCGCGAATGATGGTGTCGCGGGTCGACATGAAGATCTTGGATTCGCCTGCGTCCACCATCTTGGTGACGAACTCAGCAGGGGCGAGATAGGCCATCTTGGTCCTCTTACGATTCGGGCTTCTGCAAAGCTCGCCGGACTGCGCGGCCCTTGGCCCCTCGTCCGGCCACGCTTCATTGCGCGGCCTGCACCAGGAGATGTGCGCGAAGCCGGCACACCACCTGTCAGCAAACCCGAAGCAAGACCTGGGCCGATCGGAAACGCGTTACCTTCGCGGATCGCGCCTGCGGCGATGGTTCGTTTCGGACCTTCGAATGGCGGGGTCGCACCCTCTCAGGCGCGAGAAGGCGTGCTCGCTGGCGGAGCTGCAGGATCACACGCGCGTCGCCCCTCCAACTGGAGGCCGGCGCCCGGTCAGGGCCGAGCGGCCTGCAGGCCCGGCACCGCCGCGAGGAGCGAGCGGGTGTAGGCATGATCCGGCTGGCGAAAGAGGTCGGTCGTGGGGCGCATCTCCACGATGGCGCCGCGATGCATCACGGCGATGCGGTCGCAGATCTTGGCGGCGACGCGCAGGTCGTGGGTGATGAACAGCATCGCGAGGTTCAGGCGCTGCTTGAGGTCTTCCAGCAGGTCGAGCACCTGCGCCTGGACCGAGACGTCGAGGGCCGAGACCGCCTCGTCCGCCACGAGCACGTCGGGCTCCATGGCGAGCGCCCGGGCGATGCCGATGCGCTGGCGCTGGCCGCCTGAGAAGGCGTTGGGGTAGCGCTCGGCCGCGCTCGCCGAGAGGCCGACGAGGTCGAGGAGCTCGCGCGCCCGGGCGCGCGCCTCGCGCCGGGGCGTGCCGTGCGCGATCGGGCCGGCGGTGATGATCTGCTCGACGGTGCGGCGCGGGTTCAGGGACGCGAACGGGTCCTGGAAGATCATCTGGATGCGTCGCCGCTCGTCGCGCAGGGCGCGCGGCGCCAGCGCCGTGTAGTCGAGGCTGCCGAGGCGCACCGTGCCCCGGTCCGGCTCGATCAGCCGGATCGCGAGGCGGGCGGTGGTGGACTTGCCCGATCCGGATTCGCCGACGAGGCCGAGGGTCTCCCCGCGTCGGACCTCGAAGCCCACCTCCTTCACCGCCGCGACCACGCGCGGCTTGCCGAACAGGCCGCCCCGCGTCGCGTAGGTCTTGGTCAGGCCGATGGCCGAGAGCGCCAGCGGCGCGTCCGCGCGGGAAGCGCGGGCCGGCGGCACCAGGCTCGGCACCGCCGCGAGCAGGGCCTGGGTGTAGGGGTGCTGCGGATGCTGAAGGACGGTCTCGGCAATGCCCTGCTCCACCAGTCGCCCGCGCTGGAGCACGGCGACATGGTCGGCGATGTCGGCCACCACGCCGAAATCGTGGGTGATGAACAGGACGCTCATGCCGCGCCGCCGCTGCAGGTCGCGGATCAGCTTGAGGATCTGGGCCTAGGTGGTGACGTCGAGCGCCGTGGTCGGCTCGTCGGCGACGAGGATCGAGGGTTCGAGGGCGAGCGCCATGGCGATCATCGCGCGCTGGCGCTGGCCGCCGGAGAGCTGGTGCGGGTAGGCGCGCACGATCTGGCCCGGATCGGGCAGGCCGACCTCGATGGCGAGCGCGACGGCCCGGTTCCTGCGCTCGGCCGGCGTGAGGAGGCCGTGCGCCTCGAACATCTCGGCGATCTGGTCGCCGATGCGCATGACCGGGTTGAGGGCGGTCATCGGCTCCTGGAACACCATGGCGATGCGGCGACCGCGCAAGGCACGCCAGCCGCGCTCTTCCAGGGTCAGGAGGTCCCGCCCCTCGAACAGGATCTGCCCGCCGACCGGCTTCAGCGCGCGAGGCAGGAGGCCGGTGAGCGCGTAGGCGCTCATCGACTTGCCCGAGCCCGACTCGCCGACGACGCAGAGGATCTTGCCCGGCATCAGGTCGAGGGAGAGGTCTTCGACGGCATGGGGACGGTCCGAGCCCTTCGGCAGCGCCAGGGTGAGATTCCGGATGCGGACGACGGGCTCGTTCATGCTTAGGCTCCCTTGAGGGCTTCGCGCCGGGCGAGCACCGCCGGCCCGGTCTCGGCGAGGTCCCAGTACAGGCCCGCCATCAGCATCAGGGCCTCGCGCGAAGGCGGCCCGAGCAGGTGCTCGTCGGGGCCGTGCTGGAGGCAGGCCGGGTAGGAATGCGGCACCCACAGGGTCGGCAGGCCGAGGATCTCCGAGAAGGCGTCGTTGGGCAGCGAGCCGCCGAGGTTCGGCAGCAGGGCCGGACGCTTGCCCGTGCTCTCGGCGATCGAAGCCAGCACCCAGTCGACCCACGGGTCCTCGACGGGGAGCCGGGTGGCGCGGAACACCTCCGTGCGGGCGGCGCGGACCTCGACCATGGGGTAGCCGTGGGCGTCGAGGTGGGCGCGCAGGGCCGGCAGAATGCCTTCCCAGTCGGTGCCGACGACGAAGCGCAACTGCAGCGTCGCCTTGGCGGTGGGCGGCACGGCGTTGAGCGGCCCGTCCGGGTCGCCGGTCTTGAAGGCCAGCACCTCGAGAGTGTTCCAGCCGAACACGCGCTCGGCCGCGGACAGCCCCGGCTCGCCCCAATCGGCGTCGATCGCCGGCGCGGTCGGGTCGGTGCCCACCGCGATGTCGGCGAGCGCCGCGCGGACGTTGTCGGGGATAGCGGGCGGGCGCAGGGCGTCGAGGAGGATCTTGCCGCGCCCGTCGACGAGGGTGGCGATGGCGTTGGCCAGCACCGTGCCGGGGTTGCGCAGCAGGCCGCCCCAGTTGCCGGAATGGTGGCTGCCCTCGCGCAGGTCCAGCAGCATCTCGAAGGTGTAGCCGCCGCGCGAGCCGAGGAAGACCGTCGGCCGCTCGGCGCTGACGCGGGGACCGTCCGAGGCGATGAGCACGTCGGCCTTGAGCGCTTCGGCCTCGGCGCGGCAAAGGTCGCGCAGTCCCGGCGAGCCGGATTCCTCGCCCATCTCGATCAGCAGCTTGGTGTTGAAGCCGAGCCGCCCCTCGCGCGCCGCCATCACCGCCGCCAGCGCGCCGAGGTTGAGGATATGCTGGCCCTTGTTGTCGGCGGTGCCGCGGCCGTACCAGCGCTCGCCCTCGATGGTGATCGTCCAGGGGGCGAGGCCTTCGCGCCACTGCTCGGGGTAGCCGCGCACGGTGTCGCCGTGTCCGTAGATCAGCACGGTGGGCAGCGCGTCGCCCTCGTGGCGCTCGGCGATCAGGAACGGGCCGTGGACGCCGTCCGGGTTGTCGAGGATGCGGCTGGTGAAGCCGAGCGGCGCGATCCGCGGCACCAGGAAGTCGGCGAGATAGGCCTTCAGCTTCGGCAGCTGCCCCGAGGTCTGGCTCTCGGTCTGGCGGGCGACGGCGTCCTGCAGCACGCTGAGGAAGCCGCCCTCGTCGTAGTGGCGCGCGGCGCGCGCGATCGCGTCGTGTCGGGACATGGGCTCACTCGATCTCGGTGCGGTGGGGTTTTCTGCGGGGCAGGGGCGGTTCAGCGCCGCCCCTCGGGGGCGGTGACGTCGCGGATGCCGTCGCCGAGCAGGTTGATCGCCAGGACGAGGACCAGGAGCGCGATGCCCGGAATGGTGATGACCCAGGGCTGGAAGAACATGTACGGCTTGCCCTCGGCGATCATCAGGCCCCAGGACGGCAGCGGCGGCTGCACGCCGAGGCCCAGGAAAGACAGGGCGGCCTCGAGCAGGATAGCGTGCGCCATCTCCAGGGTCGCCACCACGATGAGCGCGTTGAGGATGTTCGGCAGCACCTCCTGGAACAGGATGCGGGCCGGGGAGAAGCCCGTGGCGCGGGCCGCGGCGATGAAGTCCTGGTCGCGGATCTGCCGGGTCGCCGCGCGGGTGACCACGGCGAAGCGGTCCCAGAGCAGGAAGCCGAGCACCAGCACCACCACCTTCAGCGAGCCGCCGACGAGGGAGGCCATGGCGAGCGCCACCAGCACCACCGGCATGGCCAGCCGCGTGGTGACGACGTAGCTCACCACCGCGTCGACCCGGCCGCCGAAATAGCCGGCGCAGATGCCGAGCGTCGTGCCGATCGCGCCCGAGATGGCGGCCGCGGCGATCCCGATCAGCAGGGAGATCTGGCTGCCGTAGATCAGGCGGCTGAGGTAGTCGCGCCCGAGCTTGTCGGTGCCGAGCACGTGGTCCCAGTTGCCCTTCGCCTGCCAGATCGGCGGGATCAGGCGCCGGGAGACGTCCTGGGCGTAGGGATCGTGGGGCGCGATCAGCGGGGCGGCGAGCGCGCAGAGCAGGATGGTCCCGAGGATGCCGGCACCGATCACGAAGCCGCCGTGGCGGAGCCCGCGCCGGAGCGCCAGGGCGGTGGGCGAGCGGGCGGCGGGGAGCGCCGCCGGCCTGTCGGCCGAGAGGGCCGTCGGCGTCTCGGGCAAGCCGGCCGCGATGGGGGAGGCGGATGGCTGGAGGGTCATTGGCGCAGCCGGGGATCGAGGAAGGCGTTGAGGAGGTCGGCGGCCAGCGTCAGGGCGATGTAGATCATCGCCAGGACCAGCACGATCGCCTGCACCACCGGGAAGTCGTTGCGGGCGATGGATTCCCAGGCGAGCTGGCCAAGCCCCTGGAGCGAGAACACCGCCTCGATCACGATCGAGCCGCCGAGCATGAAGCCGAACTGCACGGCGGCCAGCGCGATCACCGGGATGACGGCGTTGCGAAGCGCATGCCGGATCAGAATCTTGCGCGGTGGCAGGCCCTTGGCGCGGGCGGTGCGGACGTAGTCCGAGGCCAGGACCTCCAGCATGCCGTTGCGGGTCAGCCGCATCACCGCCGGCATGGCGTAGTAGCCGAGCGCGATCGCCGGCAGAACGAAGTGCTTCCAGGTCGTGTTGCCGGAGACCGGCAGCCAGCGCAGATTCACCGAGAAGATCATGATCAGGGTCAGGCCGAACCAGAAGCTCGGCATGGCCTGGCCCAGCACCGAGACCGAGAGGGCGGCCCGGTCGATCCAGGTGTCGCGCCGGACCGCGGCCAGCACCCCGAGGGGGATGGCCACGAAGAGCGCCACGGCCAGCGCCACCACGCCGAGGAACAGGGTGATCGGCAGGCGGGCGGCCAGCAGGTCGATCACGCTCTCGCGGAAGTAGAACGAGTTGCCGAAATCGAGCCGGATCGCTTTGGCCCCCCAGGCGAAGAACTGCGCGAGAAGGGGCTGGTTGAGCCCGTACTGGACCCGGATCGCCTCCACCTGCACGGAGGTCGCCTCCGGCCCCGCGATGGCGGTGGCGAGGTCGCCCGACAGGTGCAGGAGCATGAAGCTCGCCACCGACACCGTCACGGCGACCGCCAGCGCCACCAGACTTCGTTGGATCATGAATCGCAGCATGGCCCGGCTCCCTCGTTCGGTCGGCGGTCGGTCGGCTTCAGGCGCCGGCCGTTACTTCCACTGCGCCGCGTAGAAGCGCGGCAGCTCGTCGGGCTGCGCCGTGAAGGTCAGGTCCGACGTGAAGGCGTAGTTCGTCGAGTACGAGAACAACGGCAGGGCGTAGGCCTGGCCGGCGATGCGTTTGAGCGCTTCGGCGTACTTGACCTTCCGCACGGCCGGGTCGGTCGCCCCATCCCCGGCCTGGAGGGCCGCGATAGTCTCGGGGTCCTTGGTCAGGTCCTCGTCGCCGCCGCGGAAGTAGACGCCCGTGAAGGCCGAGACGTCGAGTACGGAGAACGACCCCCAGGTCTGGAACGCGATCGAGACCTTGCCGCCCCGGATGAGGTCGCGGAGCGCCGCGTAGCGCAGGTAGTTCAGCCGGGCGGTGATGCCGACGGCGCGCAGGTAGCCGATCACGGCCTCGGCGTAGTCGCGCTCGCGGTAAGCGCCTAGGTCGATCTCGAAGCCGTTCGGGTAGCCCGCCTCCTTGAGAAGCGCCTTGGCCTTGACCGGATCGTAACTGTAACGCGGCACGCCCTCGTCGGTGCAGCCGAACTGGTCGATGAAGCAGGCCGCGTTCATCACCCGGCTCCCGCCACGCACGAGGTTGTCCACCATGGCCTTGCGGTCGATGGCGTACGAGATCGCCTGCCGGACGCGGGGATCCTTCAGAGGCGAGTTCTCCTTGGCTCGGCCGAGGGTGTCGAACTGCAGGAACCCGACCCGCATGGTCTCGGCGCTGAGAACGGAGACGTTGGGGGCGCCCTTCAGCTGGTCGGCCTGATCGCTCGGCACGCGCCAGATCCAGTCGATTCCGCCGGTAACGAGCTCGGCCATGCGGCTATCGGCGTCGGGGATAACGCGGAACTCGAGCTTGCCGATCTTGGCCGCGCCGATCGGGCTGCCAGGCCAATACTTGGCGAAGCGCTCCATCTTCACGCCGCGGCCGTTCTCGACCGCGGTGATGCGGTAGGGGCCGGTGCCGACGGGCGCCTTGGCGAAGCCGTCGAGGCCGACCTTCTTGAAGTAGGCCGCCGGGAAGATCGGTGTCGGGCCGGCGAGGTATTCGAGCGCGGCCGGGAAGGGGGCCTTCAAATGGATGCGGACGGTGTGGGCGTCGACGACCTCCGTCGACTTCATCCAGTCGACGTTCTGCTTCGTCACCGTGCGGGCTTCCGGCGTCAGCACGTAGTTGAAGGTGAAGGCCACGTCTTCCGGGCCGAAGGCGTCGCCGTTGTGGAAGGTCACGCCCTCGCGCAGGGTCAGCTCGAGGGTGACGGGATCGACCCATTTCCAGGCGGTGGCCAGCATCGGCTGGTAGGTGCCGGTCTTCGGGTCGCGGTAGATCAGGGTGTCCCAGACGTTGCGGGCCAGGATGACGCCCTCGCGGGCGCTGTTGTGATGCGGGCTGACGTTTTCCGGCTCGGTGTCGGAGGCGTAGACCAGGGTGTCGTTCGCCTTGCCGGCGAGCGCCGGGACGCTGGCTGCCAACATCAGCAGGGTGAGCGCGGCGCGTGCCGTGGAGCGGTGTGTCGTCATGATCCTGCTCGCCATGATGTCGGTCCTTCTCACCCGTCCGCACGGCCAGCATCGTACCGCCCGCATCGACCTGCCGCTTTTTTCGTCGTGCCATGGTGTTGTGCAATTGGCATCGCAACAAGTAGAATTTCGTGATTGCTGCCGTGCCGTTTCGGCAATCGACAGGTTTCCATGAACGTTTCGGGCCTTCGCTACGTCTTGGCCGTCGCCAGAACCGGGTCGATCGCCGCGGCCTCCACGCACTTGAACATCGCAGCCTCGGCGATCAGCCGGCAGATCTCCAATCTCGAGAGCGAACTCGACTGCGTCCTCTTCGAGCGTCGCCCGCGCGGCATGGTGCTCAGCCCGGCCGGGGAGCTGCTGGCGGAACACGCGCGCCAGACCCTGCTGCGGGCCGAGCAGGTCGCAGCCGACATCCAGGAATTGCAGGGCCTGGCGCGCGGCTTCATCCGGGTCGCCACCTCGGAGGGTTTCGCCCTCGACCTGCTGCCGAACGCGATCGCGGGGTTCCACGCCGCCCATCCGGGCATCCGCTTCGAGGTGCAGATGCTGCCCCCCGCCCAGGTCACGCACGTGGTGGCGGCGGGCGACGCCGACATCGGCATCACCTTCGCGCTCGCGCCCTCGAGCCTGGTCGCGGTCGCCTACGACAACGCCGTCGAGATGGTGGCGCTCAGTGCCCCCGATCACCCCCTGGCGCGCCGACCCGCGATCCGGCTCGCGGACCTGAAGCCCTACCCGATCGCGGTGCCGACCCTCGACACCACGGCTCGCCGGGTCTTCGACGCGGCCTGCCTCGCCGAGGGCATCACCATCGAGCCGACGCTCACGGCCAACATCCTCTCCGCCCTGCTGCCCTTCGTTCGGCGGACGAAGGGGTTGGCGCTGATGTCGGCCCTCACGGTGCAGACGCCGGTGCGCCTCGGCGAGCTCGTCTGCATCCCGGTGCACGCGCGGATGAGCCTGATGCGCGGCATCCAGGTCCAAGTGATGCGCGACCGCAAGCTGCCGCACGCTGTCCAAGCCTTCTTGCGGCAGCTGGTGGCGGCGCTGCCGCCGACGGAGTCCGGCGGCTTCTGACGCGGCTCAGCCGTTTCGGAAGGTGTAGCTGTAGCCGTTGAGCGCGGGCGCTCCGCCGAGATGGGCGTAGAGCACCTTCGAGCCCTTCGGGAAGAAGCCCTTCTGCACGAGGTCGATCATGCCCTGCATCGACTTCCCCTCGTAGACGGGGTCGGTGATCATGCCCTCGAGCCGGGCCGAGAGGCGGATCGCCTCGACCGTCTCCTTCGAGGGCACGCCATAGACCGGGTAGGCGTAGTCCTCGTTGAGCACGATGTCGTCTTCGGTGATCGCCCGCGCGCCGACGAGCTCGGCGGTGTTCCTGGCGATCTCCAGGACCTGCGCCTTGGTCTGGGCCGGGGTGCAGGAGGCGTCGATGCCGATCACGTTGCGGGCGCGCCCGTCGGCGGAGAAGCCCACCACCATGCCGGCATGGGTCGAGCCGGTGACGGTGCAGACCACGATGTAGTCGAAGTGCAGGCCCATCTCGGCCTCCTGGGCGCGGACCTCCTCGGCGAAGCCGACGTAGCCGAGCCCGCCGAACTTGTGCACCGAGGCGCCGGCGGGGATCGCGTAGGGCTTGCCGCCCTTGGCCTTCACGTCCTCCAGGGCCTTCGTCCAGCTCTCGCGGATGCCGATGTCGAAGCCGTCGTCGACGAGCTGCGTCTCCGCGCCCATGATGCGGGACAGCATGATGTTGCCGACCCGGTCGTAGACCGCGTCCTCGTGCGGGACCCAGGCCTCCTGGATCAGCCGGCACTTCATGCCGATCTTGGCGGCGACCGCCGCGACCATGCGGGTGTGGTTCGACTGCACGCCGCCGATCGAGACCAGGGTGTCGGCCCCGCTGGCGATGGCGTCGGGCACGATGTACTCGAGCTTGCGCAGCTTGTTGCCGCCGTAGGCGAGGCCCGAATTGCAATCCTCGCGCTTGGCGTAGATCAGCACGTCGCCGCCGAGATGGGCCGTCAGCCGCGGCAGGTGCTCGATCGGGCTCGGGCCGAAGGTCAGGGGATAGCGCTCGAACTTCGACAGCATCTTCGCGGGTCCTTCGTGGGTCAGCCCGGAAAAGCTAGCAAAGTCGGGGCGGAAGGTGCTCTCGAAATGCGCCTTCGTTCTCGCTGCGATGAGACGCCTAGTGTTCCTGGCCGCGGGATCCTTGCGTCATCGCCCCCTGGAACGGAAGGATCGTTCATGGACGCTGGGTGCGGGCGACCAAGCTGGGAGATTCGCCGCCGGCTTCAGGCAGGCGGCCGCATGTGCGATGCCGTCCGGGCCCGGTGGACGAGCACGGCCGCACGGCCGCCGACCCGTCCCCGGCCGGCCGGCTCGGCGCGACGGCCCGGTCCGCCCGAGCCGATTCCCGTTACAGGAGACCGTCCGCATGAGCGCCGCCGGCACGCCCCCGCTCGATCTCCCCGACGCCGTGCGGGACGGCAGGCCCACGGTCTGGCGCAACCCGCGCCTGGGCCGCGCCGCCGAGATCCTGCCGGGCCTGGCCTTCGGCCTCGCCGAGGTCGAGGCGGCCGAGGCGCGCTGGCGCCGCTTCGATCCGCTCCTCGCCCGGCTGTTTCCCGAACTCGCGACCGGCCGGATCGATTCGGCCCTCCTGCCGCTCTCCGCCGACCTGGCCGCCCTGGTGTCGGGACGCCCGGGGGCCGCGGCCTGGGTGAAGGCCGACCACGATCTGCCGATCACCGGCTGCATCAAGGCGCGGGGCGGCGTCTACGAGGTGCTGGTCGAGGCCGAGCGGCTCGGCCTCGCCGCGGGCTGGCTCTCGGGCGCGTCCTCCTATGCCCGCCTCGCCGACCCGGATGTCCGGGCGGCCTTCGGCGTCCACACGATCGCGGTGGGAAGCACCGGCAACCTCGGGTTCAGCGTCGGGGTGATCGGCCGCGCCCTCGGCTTCCAGGTCGAGGTGCACATGTCCCACGACGCCAAGGCGTGGAAGAAGCGCCGCCTGCGCGACCTCGGCGCCCGGGTGGTGGAGCATGCGGGCGATTACGGCAGCGCCGTCGCCGCCGCGCGGATCGCCTTCGAGGGCCGCGCCGACGCGCACTTCGTCGATGACGAGAGCTCGGTGGACCTGTTCCTCGGCTACGCGGCGGCGGCCTTCGACCTGCGGCGCCAGCTCGACGCGGCGGGCGTGAGCGTGGACGCGGCCCATCCCTTGTGCGTCTACCTCCCCTGCGGCGTCGGCGGCGCCCCGGGCGGCGTCACCCTCGGCCTGAAACTGCTCTACGGAGACGCCGTGCGCTGCGTCTTCGTCGAGCCCGTCGCCGCGCCCTGCATGCTCGTGCAGCTCGCCGCAGGCCCGGCGCGGTCGGTGAGCGTCTACGAGGTCGGGCTCGACAACCGGACCGCGGCGGACGGCCTGGCCGTGGCCACGGCCTCGATGCTGGTGGCCGGCACCGTCGGGGGCCTCGTCGAGGCCGTGGTGACGGTGGGCGACGCCGACCTGTTCACCTGGCTGCGCGATCTCTGGGACCGGGCGGGCTTGCGCCTCGAGCCGTCGGCGGCGGCGGCCTTCGCGGCAGTGGGGCCGGCCTGCGGCGCCCTGCCCGACGTCGCCCACGCGATGCACGTCGTCTGGACCACCGGCGGGGCGCTGCTGCCGGAGGCGGAGTTCCAGGCCGCCCTCGCACAAGCGGCCTGAGGGGCGGCCGGCCGCCGATCCGGTCGGCGCGGCGCTTGTCTCGCCGCTCGGGCGATCTCACCTACGGCGCCATGGCCAGCGTGTTCGACGTCATCATCGTAGGCGGAGGCGCCGCCGGCATCGGGGCCGCGCGGCGGCTGGCGGCGCATGGCAAGGCGGCGCTGCTGCTCGAGGCCTCGTCGTGCCTCGGGGGACGCGCCTTCACGCAGGATCTCGGCGGCCATCCGCTCGATTTCGGCTGCGAATGGCTCCACTCCGGCGACCGCAACGCCTGGGTCGGCATCGCCGAGGCCTCGGGCTTTCCCGTCGACCGCGGCGAGCCGCCATGGGCGAAGGCGCATCCGTCGCTGGCCCAGGACGCGGACGGCCAGGCGGCGGCGCAGCGGGCCTACGGCGACTGGGAGGAGCGGCTTCGCCTTGTCGCGGCGGGCAGCGACCGGGCGAGCGACGCCCTGGAGCCCGGCGGTCCCTGGAACGCCTACGTGCGCGCCATCGCCGGCTTCATGAGCGGCGTCGCACCCGAGGCGATCTCGGCCACCGACTATCTCGCCTACGACGACGCCGCGACGGGCCGAAACTGGCACCTGCCGCTCGGCTACGGCACGCTGGTCGCGGCCAGCCTGCCGTCCGCGACGACTCTGCGGCTCGCCACCCCCGCCGAGCAGGTCGACCTGACCGCGGACGGCGTCGCCGTCACCACGCGCGCCGGCACCGTCCGCGCCGGGGCCGCCATTCTCACCGTCTCGACCGCGGTGCTGGCCGGCGACGCGATCCACCTGCCCTCCGGGGTCGAGCCCTGGCGCGAGGCCGCCGCCGACCTGCCGCTCGGCCGCAACGAGAAGGTCTTCCTCGAGATCGGGCGCGAGGCCGCGTTCGCGCCGGACACGCACGTCTACGGCAACCTGCACGACCGACGAGCCGCCGCCTATTCGATCCGCCCCAACGGCTGGCCGGTGATCGAGGCGTTCCTCGGAGGCGAGGGCGCCCGCATCGTGGCGGAGGACGGCCCGGCCGCCGGCTTCGCCCACGTCTCAGCCGAGCTGGCCGCGCTGTTCGGAGGCGACATCGCCTCGGCGATCCGGCCGCTGGCCGCGACGTCCTGGAGCCGGATGGCCTCCGTCGGCGGCGCGTATAGCTGCGCCCTGCCGGGCCGCTCGGGTGCGCGGGCGCGGCTCGCCCGGCCCTTCGAGGACAGGCTGTTCTTCGCCGGCGAGGCGACGCACCCGCACGATTTCACCACCGCCCACGGCGCCCACGACAGCGGGCAGCGGGCCGCCGACGAGGCCATGGCGGCGCTCGGGCGCAGGCGGGGCGAGGCGGCCTGACGGAAGGCTCCGGCGGCGTCCATAGGGCCGCAGGGGCCGGAACATCCGCGCACGGGGCCGATTGCCGAAGTTCCCGGACAGCATCACCCGACACGCGCGCCGCACGGTCTGTCCCGTTCGAACCCGGCGCGCCAGGACAGCTTCATGACCGACGCCGCTGACAAGCGCCTCACGATGCAGGATCCGCGCACCCAGTACCCGCAGCCGCCGTTCGAGCGCCAACCGCAGGAGGCGCCGGGCCTCGCCGGAGCGATGGACCCGCAGCCGGACCACGGCGAGACCAGCTACCGGGGCCACGGCCGCCTCGCCGGCCGCAAGGCCCTGGTGACCGGCGCCGATTCTGGCATCGGGCGCGCGGCCGCCATCGCCTTCGCCCGCGAGGGTGCCGACGTGGCGCTCAGCTTCGTCGAGGCCGAGATGCCGGACGCGCGGGCGGTGGCCGAGCTGATCGAGGCGGAGGGCCGTAAGGCGGTGCTGCTGCCGGGCGACATCACCGACAAGGCGTTCTGCGAGACGCTGGTGCACCGGGCTGTCACCGACCTCGGCGGGCTCGACATCCTGGTCAACAACGCCGGCAAGCAGACCAACCAGAAGGAAGTCGGCGACATCACCGACGAGCAGTTCGACCGAACGCTGAAGACCAACCTCTACGCGATGTTCTGGATCACCAAGGCGGCGCTGCCGCACATGCCGCCGGGCGCGTCGATCATCAACACGGCCTCGGTCGTGGCCTACAACCCGCCGCAGATCCTCGTCGACTACGCCACCACCAAGGCTGGCATCGTCGCCTTCTCGAAGGCTCTGGCCAAGCAGCAGGTCGCGAAGGGCATCCGCGTGAACGCGGTGGCGCCTGGGCCGTTCTGGACCGCGCTGCAGCCCTCGGGCGGGCAGCCGCAGGAGGCGGTCGAGACGTTCGGCTCCGAGGTGCCGCTCGGCCGCCCCGGCCAGCCGGTGGAGCTCGCGCCGGTCTACGTCTTCCTGGCGAGCCAGGAGGCGAGCTACGTCACCGGCGAGGTCTACGGCGCGACGGGCGGCAACGGCACCGCCTGACCCCGCCGCGCCCGCAAGAGGACCGCTTTCCGCCGGCGCTCCCGCCCCGGCGACGGGGTGCACAAGGGAAAGGGCAGGCGCCGCCGGCACGAACAGGCCGGTGGCGTCTTTAAGACATTGGAACGGATAAGTTTCTCCCAAAGCCGCATCCCCGGGGTCACCGATGCCGCCTCGCGCCCGATGCCACGCCATGGTCGCGGAGCCGAATGCGACCTAGTTTGGTGTCCGGGTCCCGAGACGCGGCGGGGACGACCAGGCTCGGGAAGCAGCCCTCGATGTCACTGACGAAGCGGATCGTGGGCCTGGTCGTGCTGGCCCTGACTCCGGCGTTGGCCGTTCAAGGCTATAACGAATACGCCCTGCGGACCGCCCGTGCCGAGGCGGTTCGCAACGAGGCGATGCGCGCGGCGCGGAACGTCGCGGCCGACCTCGGGCAGTTCGGCCGCGGGGCGCGGCAGGTGCTCGGCATCCTGGCCGGCCTGTCGGAGATCCGCAGCAAGGATGCGCGGGCGTGCACGGCCTACCTCGCGACGGTGGTCGGCCAGGTGCCCGGCTCGTTCTTCTTCGGCGTCGCCGACGCGGATGGAAAGATCCGGTGCAACACCCTCGGCTCGCCGGTCGGGGCCTACACGGTCGCCGACCGGTCCTACTTCCAGGATGCGATGCGTTCCGGCGGGTTCGCCATCGGGCAGGTCGTGTCCGGGCGGGTCACCGGCCGGCCCACCATCCAGTTCGCGCAAGCCATCCCCGACGACGACGGCGACGGGCGGCCCGACGGCATCGTCATCACCAGCATCGACCTGTCCTACCTCGCGGCCCGACAGGCCAATGCCGGGCTGCCGCCCGATGCCGCGCTCACCGTCGCCGACCCCAACGGCACGATCCTGGTACGCTTGCCCGATCACGAGGCGTGGGCGGGCAAGCCGCTTCCTCCGGCTTACTGGAAAGCCCTGACGGATCACCGCGGCACCGTCGCCGACCTGCCGGGGTTGCGCGGCAACCAACGGATCACGGCGGTGGCCGGAGGTTCGCCGGAGGACCTCGAAACCATGACGGTGGCGGTGGGCCTGTCGTCGGCCAGCGCTTTCGCGGACATCGACGCCGCGACCCGCCGCGGGATCGTGCTGATCGGCCTCGGTGCGATCCTCGCCGTCGTCGCCGCGCTGATGGCCGGACGGGTCTTCATCCGCCGGCCGGTGCGACGCCTGCTCGCGGCGGCCAGCGCCTGGCGGGCCGGCGAGCTGGGGACCCGGACCGGGATCTCCGGACCCGGCGAGTTCGGCCGGCTCGGGGAAGCGTTCGACGCCATGGCCGCGTCGCTGCAACGGCACGAGGGCGAGCTGCGCGAGGAGGTCGCGCGCAGCCGCGTCCTACAGGAGCGGCAGACGATGATGCTGCACGAGCTGAACCACCGCGTCCGCAATACCCTGACCACCGTGCAATCCCTGGCGCGGCAGACCCGCCGCGACGACGACCGGGGCGAACGGCTGGAGGGGCGCATCCTCTCGCTGTCCAAGACCCACGACCTGCTGTCGCGCGACGACTGGGGCGGCGCCTCGCTGCGGACAGTGCTGGAAAACGAACTCGCCCCCTTCCGGGACGACCAGGCCCATCGCTTCGACCTGGAGGGCACCGACCTCGACCTGCCGCCGCGCTACGTCCTGGCGCTCGGCATGACGGTGCACGAGTTGACCACCAACGCGGCCAAGTACGGCGCACTCTCGACCGATGCGGGCCGCGTCGAGGTCGCCTGGACCGTCGTCGTCGCCGAGAGCGGCGCGAGGCGGCTCGTTCTGGATTGGCAGGAGAGCGGAGGCCCGCCGGTGCGGGAGCCGGGCAAGCGCGGGTTCGGCACGCGCCTGATCACGGGCGGGATTAGCCGGGAGCTCGGCGGGCTGGTCCGGCTGGACTTCGCCGTCGACGGGTTGCGCTGCAGCCTCGACGTCCCCCTCGACGAGCTGGACCGCTTCACCTCGTTCGGGGGCCTCGCCGACGCGCGGCCGGCCGGGCGGGCCTGAGGGGCCACCCGTCCGCTGGGACGTGGCGTCCCGCCATGTGCGCTGCCTCACCGCGCCGACGGCGGCGGCCGGCTTAGCCGTTCTCGATGAACACCAGCATCCACGACGTCAGCGCACCGATCTTTGTCAACGCGCTTCGCAACATGAGCGCCTGGCTCGACAAGGCGGCCTCGGAGAAGCCGGAGGCCGACCTGCTCCTCGCCCGCCTCGCCCCCGACATGAAGCCGTTGCCGGCCCAGTTCCAGATGGCGTCCGACAGCGCGAAGAACGCGATGGCGCGGCTCGCCGGGATCGAGGCGCCGGCGATGCCGGACGTCGAGGCGAGCTTTGCCGAGCTCAAGCAGCGCTGCGCCCGGACCATCGCCTTCGTCGAGGGAATCGAACCGGCGACGCTGGCATCCGCCGCGGAGCGCGAGGTGGAGCTGAAATTCCCGAACGGCTCGGGATACCGCTTCACCGGGCAGACCTACCTCACCGGGTTCGCGCTCCCGAACTTCTTCTTCCACGTCACCACCGCCTACGCGATCCTGCGCGGGGCCGGCGTGAGCCTCGGCAAGCCGGACTTCCTCCAGCATCTCGGGCCGCCGAACATCCAGGCGGCGAAGTAGGCGACGCACCGGGTGTCGGACATCGTGCACATCAGGTCGGGAGCGCCGCAAGTTCCGGGCGCGCCGGCTTCAAGCCGGGTCCGTCGTCGGCGATGCCGCGGAACTCGGGGCGGTCGAGCCGCTTGGCCTTCCGAGCCGGTGCTCGTGCCGGTCGGGAGGAAGACCATGTCGAGCGACACCGATAAGCACCGCGCCCTGCTCGGCGCCCTCAAGGACGCCCAGGGCAAGGGCGACGGCGCCTTCGAGCGGGCCGTCACGAACGCCTTCGAGCATGTCTTCGAGCATCTCGGGCGCCTGAACGACCACGTTTCGCTCGGCGGCCCAGACGGCGAGGATCCGCACCTGAAGGCCGGCGAGTCGCCCACCCTGCGATAGCCCGCGGACCGGAGGGCATCGCGCTGCGAAGGCGCCGATGCCCTCGACTGCGTTCCGGTTACCGGCGCGTCGACGATGTCAGAACTTGCGGATGACCGGGCTCGCCGCGGGAGGCGCGTCCTTGTCCTGATAGATCGGCACGGTGACCCGCAGCCAGCCGCGTGTCTCGAGGCCGGCGTAGTTGCGCTGGATCACGTCCCGCGTGACGTATGCCTGGAGGTTCACCGGCCCGAAATTGTATCCGACGAGTCCGCCGACGGAGACCTGGCCTTGGCGGGCGTAGGAGGGGTCGCCGGTCGGCAGGTCGATCGATCCGAAGGCCACCGGCCCGACCTCCCATTTGCCAAAATGCTTCGTGGCCGTGAGGTCGAGGTTGAGAAAGTCCGGGTAGTACGTGCCGGTGGCCGACCGCGTGTCGAAGAAGGTGCCGTAGAGGACGTTGCCCGTCAGGTTCCAGCCGTCGCCATTGTACGTGATGGCGAAGCGCTGGTGCAGAACCGGATTCTGGATGACGATCTTCGTGTCGCTCGGGAGGTACGCGCCGAGCAGGTAGCTGAAGTTGAGGTCGTGGCCGAGCTTCCAGGCGACCTGGGCGGCAAGCAGCGTCTGCCCGAACCCGCTCTGGTAGGCCGCGCCCCGCGTGCTCGATGCGGTGATGGGCTGCAGCACGACGAATTGCAGCCGTCCGCCGACGATGTCGGCCGGCGTCGCCCAGATGAAGGACGGCAGGTTGACGTTCGAGTCTGTGCCGCGCGGGGCGATGTCCCGCGAGCCGAAGCTCGACGTGTCGATGAAGTAGAGGCCAACGGGCAACGGCGCGCCGGGGGCCTGCCCCACGGTCTGCCCGGGTTGCGCCGAAGAGCCTGCCGTCGCGGGGGCGGCCGCCAGCCCGAAGATCGACGCGGCCACGGCTGCGACCTTCGTCGCCTGCATGAAACCCGCGCTCGTCATTCCACCGATCATGCCAACGTCCATGCCACCCCGTCGTCGGGTCCGCCCGTATGGCATGGCGCCGGAAATCCTGTCGCTCACTTGTGCGCAAGACGAAGCGTTGCACTGCGAGCGTCGCCATCGTGCAACGCTTCGAGCGCTACTCTCAAGCGCCACGTCAGCACAAGCAGACTGAGAGGAACTTAGAAGCAGCCCCTGTGGCGATCCTTGAACTCGGCTTTGAACATATCGCCGGTGAAGAGTTCCCCCTTGGCATCTTCGATGCGAACGTTCGCATGGCCGGCGTCGATCCAGCGGCGGGCGAGTACGACGGCGCTCGCCGCCATCTGGCGCGTCTGTTGGAGGACGCCTTCCTGGGCGTGGGCGGTGATGACGTAGAGCGCGCGTTGCGGGGGAGCATCTGCCATCCCGCGGTTTAAGCCGCGCTCCGCCCACGCCGCTTTCTCACACGTTAAACAATTCTCGTTTTCGGCGGCATCGCCTTCGCCCCGGCGCGCGGGGACGGCTCAGTCGTGCTGCCCGCATCCGCAGCCCGTCGCGTGGGTGCCACCGGGCCAGCGCGAGGCCCGGATCACGCTGCAGAAGTTCCCCTTGCGGAACGCCGGCTCCTTGTCGGCGATGACGTCGGCCTTGACGTTGCCGAAGGTCGTGTCCGGCTTGTGCCGGATGCCGTCGTAGAAGGCCTGGATGATGTCCTCCTTGAAGTCCGGCGTCCGGGGGAAGACCGAGACCACCGCGGCGCGCTCGGCGTCGGAATACTGGTCGTAGGTCAAGCCGAGCACGTCCATCTCGACGCCGGCCGTGACGAGCGCGACCACCGGGTGCATGTGGACCGGGATGCCGGGCGTGGTGTGCAGGGCGATGGCCGTCCACACCGTGTAGACGTCCGCCTCCGGCACGCCGTGCGCCTTCAGGAAGTCGCGCGCCGCGTTGGCTCCGTCGACCTCGAAGCGCGCGTCGGCGCTGCTGTGGTCCGGCATCAGGCCGACGTCGTGGAACATCGCGCCGGCGTAGAGCAGCTCGCGGTCGAAGCGCAGGCCCTGCCGGACGCCGGCCAGCGCGCCGAACCGATAGACCCGGCTTGAGTGGTTGAAGAGCAGGTCGGTCTCGGTGTCGCGCACGAAGGCGGTGATCGCCTTGGCGAGCGCGCTCTCGGGGATGGCGGCGTCTGACGGGGTGCTCATGGCGGATCTCCTTTGCGCGGGGGCGTTCCACGAGCTACGGACCCCCACGCCCGTCAGCAATCGTCTTGACACGACGATCTCTGCCATCGTGCGCGCAGCGTCAGCCATGGAGCCTGCATGGCCCCCCGATCCGTCGCCGTCCTCGCCCTTCCCGGCGTCCAGCTTCTCGACGTGGCCGGACCGCTCGACGTGTTCGCGGAGGCGAACGCCCAGAGCGGCCGGGACGTCTACGCACTCGCTATCGTCGGAACGGAGCCCAGCCCCATCATCACGTCGTCCGGGCGTGGCCTGGTCGCGGATTGGGTCGCGCCAGACGCCGCGCCGGCGCAGTTCGACACCCTCCTCGTCGCCGGCGCACCGCGGATCCGGGAACTGGAGGTTCGGCCCGACCTCTTGGCGTGGCTCGGCCGAGCCGCGGTGGGCTGCCGGCGCTACGGCTCGGTCTGCAGCGGTGCGTTCCTCCTCGGGCAGGCCGGCCTGCTGGACGGCCGCCGTGTGACGACGCACTGGGCCGTGGCGGAGGCTTTGGCGGAGCACTATCCCGCGGCGATCGTCGAGCCCGACGCGATCTGCCTGTTCGACGGGAGGTTGCGGACCGCCGCCGGAGTGACGGCCGGCCTCGATCTCGCCCTGGCGCTCGTAGAGGAGGATCTCGGCGACGAGATCGCACGCCGGGTCGCGGCTCAGCTCGTCATGTTCTTCAAGCGCGGCGGCGGCCAGATGCAGTTCAGCCGCCGCGGGGTGAGCGCCCCGGTCGGACGCTCCGCCCTGCAGGCGGTGCAGCGCTGGATCGCCGCCCACCCCGCGGAGGACCACGGCGTCGAGCGCCTCGCCGAACGGGTCGGGATGAGCCCGCGCCACTTCGCGCGCCTGTTCCGGGCCGAGACCGGCCTGACGCCCGCGGCCTACGTCGAGACCGTGCGGATCGAGGCCGTCCGCCGCCTGCTCGAAACGAAGGACGCCGCCCTCAAGCAGGTGGCCGACGCTTGCGGCTTCCGCGACGCCGACACCCTCCGGCGCGCATTCGTCCGCCGGGTCGGCACGACGCCGGCCGAATACCGGCGCCGACAGGCGGGGACCTGACCGACGCCTGCCGTCGAAAGGCGTTTTAGGGCGGGGGTTCGGGAAGTAGCCGCCTTCGGTCGGGCACCGCCTCACACGTAGCCCTTGAAGCGGAAGTAACTGCCTCATCGCACGCGATGTCTTCGCGCTACGTGCGTGACACCTGTCTAGGGGCGACGCGGTGCCCGAGCCAGGATTCGCGGTGACAGTCGAACGATGGGGATCGCGTATTTTAAGCGAATTTATAGACAATATGTGCAAAAAGTGCAGAATGAATGTGTCGAACGGCGTCGTCGTGGGCTGCGTCGGCGCAAAAACCAATAAATCTGCGCGGAATGCGCAGGGAGGAGCCCGAGATGCAGATCCCGATCAAGCGGGCGATCGAGGCCGTGCCCGGTGGCATGATGGTGGTGCCGTTGCTCGCCGGGGCGCTCATCGCCACCTTCTTTCCCGGCACGCCGAAGCTTTTCGGCTCGTTCACGGGCGCCCTGTTCTCGGGGGCGCTGACGATCCTCGCCGTGTTCTACGTGTGCATGGGGGCGAGCATCGATTTCCGCGCGACGCCCTACATCGCCAGGAAGGGCGGCACCCTGCTGCTCGTGAAGGTCGGCATCGCCGTGCTTCTGGGCCTGATCTTCGGACGCGTGCTGGGCGAGGCGCCGGTCGCCGCCGGCATGTTCGCGGGCCTGTCCACCCTGGCGGTCGTCGCGGCGATGAACGACACGAACGGCGGCCTCTACATGGCGCTGATGGGCCAGTACGGCCGTCCGCGCGACGTTGGCGCCTACACGGTGATGTCGCTGGAGAGCGGGCCGTTCCTCACCATGGTCACGCTCGGGGTCGCGGGGCTCTCGGCCTTTCCCTGGCAGACGCTGGTCGGGGCCATCCTGCCGCTCCTCGTCGGCATGATCATCGGCAACCTCGACCGTGAGATGCGCGCCTTCCTCGGCCGCGCCATCCCCGTGATGATCCCGTTCTTCGCCTTCGCGCTCGGTGCGGGGCTCGACCTCACCAAGGTCTGGCAGGCGGGCCTTCTCGGCCTCGCGATGGGCGTCGCCGTGGTGGTCGTCACGGGCATCCCGCTGTTCTTCGCGGACCGTCTCACCGGCGGGACCGGGGTCGCCGGGATCGCTGCCGCCTCGACCGCCGGAAACGCGGCTGCGGTGCCCACGATCGTGGCCTCGGCCAACCCGGCCTATGCCGACGCCGCAGGCCCGGCGACGATCCTGGTGGCCGCCTGCGTCGTCGTCACGGCCATTCTCGTCCCCGTGGCGACGGCCTGGGCCGCGCGGCGGTTCGGCGATCCCGTGGAAGCCGAACTCTTGGTGGCCGATCCCGAGCTGGCGCCCGCCGGCCGCGTTCCCGCTTCGGATCGCATGGCCCGCCCGAACCACTCGGCCCGCCCGAACCACTCGGCCGGCCCAGACCGCGTCGCTGGGCGCTGACATGGCCGACCGCTGGCTCATCCTCGCCGACGACCTGACCGGCGCCGCCGACTGCGCCATCGCCTTCGGTCGCCGCGGCCGTGCGGCGGCGGTGAGCTGGGGCACAGCGACTCAGGGCACCGGGACAGGATTCGGCTCTGCGGATCTCCCGGTGTTGTCCTACGATGCCGACAGCCGGAGCCTCTCCGCCGCGGCTGCCGCTCAGCGGCACGCCCAATGCCTGAGGCGCCTCCACGATCCGGACCGGATCCTATTCAAGAAGATCGACTCGACCCTGCGCGGCCAGCCCGCCGCCGAGACCGCCGCAGCGATCCATCACTTGAAGGGCCGGACCGAGGCCGGCCGCGCCGGGACCGTGTTCGGAATCTGCGCCCCGGCCTTTCCGGCCGCCGGGCGCACGACCGTCGGCGGCCGCGTCCACGTCGACGGCCGCCCCCTTGAGGACGCCGAAGTCTGGACGCGTGACCACAGCTACGTGAACGCCGACCTGGCCTTTATGCTGGGCACGGCCGGCGTCGCGACGAAGGCCGTGCCGCTGGCCATGGTGCGCGGCCCGGGCTTCGCGTCGCAGCTCGAGCAGATCGCCGCCGCGGGCGATGTCGTCGCCATCTGCGATGCCGAGACCCAGGAGGATCTCGACTGCATCGCCGCCGCGGGCTTGCGCATCGCCGCCGCGGGCCTGTCATCGTTCTTCGTCGGCAGCGCCGGCCTCGCGCACGCCCTTGCCGCGGTCGAGGCGAGTCCGCCGCTCGCGCCGTTGCGGATTGCGCCGCACCGTGGCGGCAGCTTGATCGTGGTGGGATCGCTCGCGGCAGCCTCCCGCGCGGCCACCCGCAAGCTCGCCGCCCTGGACGGCGTCGTCCACCTGCCCGTTCCGTCCGAGACCCTCCTGCGCGATCCCGGCGACTTGGCCGCCTCGCTCGCGCATGTCGAGATCGCGATCGCCGCCGGGCACGACGTCCTGGTCGAGATCGCGATGGAGGGCGTTCCCGACATGGCCCTCGGCCCCCGCCTCGTGCAAACCCTGGCCGACGCGCTCGCGCCGTTGGGTTCCGGGATCGGCGCGTTCGCGGCCACCGGGGGTGAGACCGCCTCAGCCCTCCTGTCGCGCTTCGGAGTCGAAGGCATCCGCCTTGTCGACGAGATCGAGCCCGGCGTGTCCCTCGGCCTCACGCTCGGCCGCCTCGCCATCCCCGTCGCGACGAAGGCGGGCGCCTTCGGCGACGCCGACAGCCTCATCCGCATCCGCGAGCGCTTGCGTGCGGTCCGCATCGAAGGAAGCTTCTCATGATACGTCCGACCATCGCCATCACCATGGGTGATCCGGCCGGCATCGGCCCCGAGATCATCATGAAGGCGCTCGCCCACGCCGAGGTCCAGGCCCTGTGCCGTCCGCTGGTCGTCGGCGATGCCGGGCGACTCCGGCAGGCGGGCGAGATCGTCGGATCGCGGGTGCCGGTCGATGCCCTGACGGAGGTCGGCGAGGCCGACTTCGACACGGGGGCGGTGCAGTGCATCGACCTCGAGGTCGTCCCCGCCGACCTGCCGTTCGGGCAGGTTTCTCCGGTCGGCGGCGAGGCGGCCTACCAGTTCATCGCCAAGGCGGTCGAGCTGGTGCAGGCGGGCGAAGCCGGCGGGATCTGCACCGCGCCCCTGTCCAAGGAGGCGCTGCATGCCGCCGGCCACAAGTTCCCCGGCCACACCGAGATGCTGGCCCACCTGACCGGCACGCCGGAAGTCTCGATGATGCTGGTCTCGCCCAAGCTCCGGGTGATCCACGTCACGACGCATATCGGCCTCATCGACGCGATCGCGAAGATCGAGCCCGGCCTGGTCGAGCGCGTGATCGCGCGGGGGCATGCCGTGCTGGTGAAGGCCGGCATCGCGAACCCGAAGATCGGCGTCTGCGCGATCAACCCGCATGCGGGCGAGAGCGGCCTGTTCGGCCACGGCGAGGAGGCGGAGAAGATCACGCCGGCGGTCGAGGCCTGCCGGGCCAGGGGGTGGGACGTGCGCGGCCCGCTGCCCGCCGACACGCTGTTCTTCCTCGCCGGCCGCGGCGACTACGACATGGTCGTCGCGATGTACCACGATCAGGGTCACGGCCCGATCAAGGTGCTGGGTCTCGAGGCCGGCGTGAACATCACCGTGGGCCTTCCGGTGATCCGCACCTCGGTCGATCACGGGACCGCCTTCGACATCGCCGGCAAGGGCGTCGCCGACGAGCGCAGCCTGATGGAGGCCCTGCGGCAGGCGGTCGACCTCGCTCCAAAGGCGGCGCCGGCTTCTACATAGCCAGCCGATCCACCCTCGGGCATGATGGGCCCTTCGCTCGGTCGGAGCGGAGGGCGGATCGGGCGCACCGGATCATCTCGGTAGGGTCGTCGTCCTCATGTCGATGCGGAGCAAGGCGCGTCAGGCGCTGCTGCTGGAGGCGCTGAAGCTCGGCGAGATCGACGTCGACGACGTCGCCGCCCGCCTGGACGTTTCGGCCTCAACGGTCCGGCGCGACCTCCAGGTCCTCTCCGCCACCCGGGCCGTCCGCCGGACCTACGGCGGCGCGATCCTCGCCGGGCACCCGGTCGAGACGACCTTGGCCGAGCGCTTGGCCGTGAACGGGCCCGAGAAGCTCGCCATCGCCCGCAAGGCGATCACGCTGGTCGAGGATGGCGACACGCTGATCCTCGACGCCGGCTCCACGGTCGCCGCGTTCGGGCAGTTGCTCGCCAAGCGCCGCCTGCGCATCGTCACCAACAACCTCGCCCTGCTCCCCGCCCTCGCCGAGGCGCCGGGGATCGAGCTCGTGGTCCTGGGAGGCGCCCTGCGGGCCACCAGCATGAGCACGGTCGGCCCCCTCGCCGTCGAGGCGCTTCGCCTCATGACCGCGGATCACGTCGTCCTCAGCGCCGACGGGGTGGTGGCGGGTCGCGGCCTCTGCGAGGCGAGCCTCGATCAGGTAGCCCTCAAATCCCTGATGATGCGCCAAGCGAACGGGGTGATCGTACTCGCCGACGCGAGCAAGCTCGGCCGGGCCGAGCAGAACGCCTGGGCGGCGCTTCCGCGACGGTGGACACTGGTTACGACGTCGGACGCGCCGAGGGATCAGGTGCAGCGCCTCGCGGATGCCGGCGCCGCCGTCCTCGTCGGCCAAAGCGCGTCGCGCAAGCTCTGACCGTCCCGCCGCCGCGCCCTCACGGCATGACGGGCGGATGGTAGGTCAACGTGAAGGCCAGGGCCCAGAGCAGGAACAGCACCAGCGGCAGGTGGACGATGAGCTGAAGGAAGCTGAAGCCGACGATGTCCCGCGCCTTCAAGCCGATGATGCCGACCAGCGGCAGCATCCAGAACGGGTTGATCAGGTTCGGCAGCGCTTCGGCGGCGTTGTAGATCATCACCGCCCAGCCGAGGTGGACCTTCAGCTCGTTGGCCGCCTGGAGCACGTATGGCGCTTCGAGCAACCATTTGCCGCCGCCCGAGGGGACGAAGAAGCCGAGGATCGCCGAGTAGACGCCCATCGTCAGCGGGAAGGTGCCTGCGGTGTTGAGGTTGACGAAGGCATGGGTGATCGCATCTGACGCCGAGGCGCCGGCCGCGTTCTTCGGCACCGTCAGCATCCCGCTGATCGCCGCGTAGAGCGGATACTGGATCAGGATGCCCGCGATCGCCGGCACCGACTTCGAGACGGCCACGAGGAAGCGCTTCGGCCGCCAGTGCAGCAGCAGGCCGAGGGTGAGGAACAGCAGGTTGTAGGTGTTGAGGTTCGAGATCGCGACGATCCACGACTGGCGGGTGAATTCCTGCACGATCCAGCCGCCGGCGATCACCACGAGGAGGATCGTCAGGAGCGGCGAGTGCTCCAGCCACTCGCCCGGCTGGCGCGGCGGCGGGATGTCGGTCGATTCGCGGCTCACGTCGACGCCCAGGGTCTCGGCGGTGACGGCCGTCGCCCCGCGCGGCGCCGAGGCGTAGGCGATCGCCACCGAGACGACGAACAGGATTGCCGCGATCAGCATCGACTGCCACAGGAAGATGGTCTCGCTGAACGGGATCACGCCGGAAATTGCGAGCAGACTCTTGGTCAGGCTCGCAGGGTTGGCCTGGAGTTGCGCCGCCGACGAGCTGAGACCGAGCGCCCAGGTCGCGCCGAGCCCGAGATAAGCCGCCGCGCCCGCGGCCCGGTAATCCATCCGCAGGTCCGTCCGCCGGGCGAGCGCCCGAACCAGCAGGCCGCCGAAGATCAGGCTCAGGCCCCAGCTGAGGAACGACGAGAGCATCGTCGCCCCCGCCACGAACCCGACCGCCCCGCGACCGGTCCGGGGCACCTGCGCCATGCGCTCGATCAGCGCCCGCACCGGTGGCGAGACCGCCACGACGTAGCCGCCGATGGTGACGAAGGCCATCTGCATGGTGAAGGGGATCAAGCTCCAGAAGCCATCGCCGAAGCTCTTGGCGACGGACGCCGCCGGCGCGCCGTTGGCCAAGACGCCGAGGGCGACGATCACCACCGCGATGGCGACGAAGATGAAGGCGTCCGGAAACCAGCGCTCGGCCCAAGCGGTGAAGCGGATGCCGAGACGTTCGAGCGTTCCGGACGCCGGCGACGTGCCGGGATCGGTTGCCGGCACAGGCTTGGAGGGAACAGGCTTGGACAGGGATGGATCAACGGGCGCGATCGCCATGGATGTCCTCTGAGCTTCGGCTCTCCGCGGCCGAAGCCGCAACGATGACACGCCCGTGCTCGACCTCGAAAACGGGCCCTGTTCAAGATCGTGACAGCCGGCCGCGATCGTGGAGGCTGTCGGCTCGCCCGAGGCCCACCGCGTCACGGCAGGCCACGTCGTCCAATACCTATCGCACGCGCTGGGGCGGTCCCTTACGTCAGCGATCGAGATGGCGATTGAAGAAGGACGCGATCTCTTCGAACGCCTCCTTCACCTCCGGGACGCGATCGTCCCGGTAGAATTGCGCGTGCGACTGCCCCTCGAAGACCTGGAGCGCGGCCTCGACCCCGGCCTGCCGGAGCTTGCGGTGCATCCGGACGGTGTTCGAGAGGAGGAGGTCGCGCGTGCCCGTCGTCAGGATCGTCGGCGGGAACCCGCGCACGTCGCCGTTGATCGGCGAAAGCAGGGGATCGGCGAGGTCGTGCCCCGCGGCGTAGAATTTCGTGGCCGCGTCACAGAAGCCGGTCGGCGAGACCAACACGTTGTCCACCATCGCGTTGGTCTGGAACGAGTCGCCGCGTTGCGTGGCGTCCGACATCGGCGTGCCGGGTGCGATCGCTCCGGGCATCGGGAGGCCCTCCGCCTTGGCCCGCAGCATCATCTCGAGGGTCAACGCGCCGCCGGCCGAGCTTCCGAAGACTGCGATCCGGCCGGGGGCGGTGGTCCGAAGCACGGCCTTGTAGACCGTCATGCCGTCGTCGAGCGCTGCCGGAAAGAACGCCTCCGGCGGCATCCGGTAGTCGACCGCGATCACTGTCATCCGGCCGAAGCCGGCCAGGAGCATCGCCTCCGGCAGGGCGGCCTCGCGAGGGTTGAGGACGTAGCAGCCGCCGTGGACGTGGATCGCGATCCGATCCCGGTTCGCGGCGGGAATGTCGGTCGGGGTGATCGTGTACGCCCGCACGCCGTCGATCGTCGTCGGCGCCACGCTCACCCGCAGGCGCTCCGACATCGGCCCGATCTGCGGGGCGACGAGGGTCGCGAAGCCGTCCGAGAGTTGCTTCCAGCCGTCGGGCGTCGTCGGCGGCTTGTCCCAGTTCGTCCGCAGCGGCTGGGCGATGATCGCCTGCAGGGCCGGGCTCACGGTGTCGGGCACCGGGATCGTCTTGGCCGGCACCTCGCGGGGCGAAGGCGGCGCGGCTTGAGCCCAGGCTGCAGACGGGCCCGCGAGGCAGGCGAGGATGGCGGCGGTCATGAAGCGCATGCGGTGGGTCCTGCGATAGAACACGGTCAGGTTCTCGCATCCTCAGGCGAGCCGGCGTCCATCGTGCGTGAGGAGGCGAGCGCCGGCTCGATCCGCAAGCCGGTAGCTTGGTCGAAGAGGTGGATGTGGGCTGCGGGAAACGAGACCCGGATGGCGTCGCCCACGGGCGCGCCGTTGGCGACCTTGAGCGTCAGCGACGCTTCGCCCGGGCGTCCGGCATGCACCAGCATCTCGGAGCCCAGAAGCTCCACGACCTCGACCGGCCAGGCCATGCCCGTTGCGTCGAGCGCGACGTGTTCCGGCCGGATGCCCAGGACCACCCGGTGGCCGTCGGGCCGGTCGAACCGCCAGGGCCCGAGCGCGACGTCGGCGTCCGCCACCCGCACCGTCGTGCCGTCGCGCCCGAGGGTGCCGGGGAGTAGGTTCATCGCCGGCGAGCCGATGAAGCCCGCGACGTAGGTGTCGGCCGGGCGCTCGAACACCTCCGTCGGCGTCGCCAGCTGCACCGGCACGCCCTGGTGCATCACGAGCAACCGGTCGCCCAGCGTCATCGCCTCGACCTGATCGTGGGTGACGTAGAGGCTCGTCACCTTCAGCCGGCGCTGGAGGCGGCGGATTTCGCCGCGCATCTGCACCCTCAGCTTCGCGTCGAGGTTCGACAGCGGCTCGTCGAACAGGAACAGCTTCGGGTCGCGCACGATGGCGCGCCCCATGGCGACGCGCTGGCGCTGGCCGCCGGACAACTGGCGCGGCTTGCGATCAAGCAGCGCTTCCAGGCCCAAGAGGGCCGAGGCCGCGTCGACCTTCGCCCGGATCTCGGCGCGGGGAAGGCCGCGGATCTTCAGTGCGTAGGCCATGTTCTCTAACACGCTCATATGCGGGTACAAGGCGTAATTCTGGAACACCATCGCGATGTCGCGCGCCGACGGGTCGAGGTCCGTGACGTCGCGCCCGTCGATCAGGACGCGCCCGGCGGTCGGCGTCTCGAGGCCCGCCACGATGCGCAGGAGGGTGGATTTTCCGCAGCCCGACGCGCCGACGATGACGAGCATCTCGCCGTCCGCCAGGGCGAGGTCGACGCCCTTCAGGATTTCATTGTCGCCGAAGCTCTTGCGCAGGCCGTCGAGTCTCAGGCCCGCCATCACTTGTCACCCTCCGTCAGGCCCTTCACGAACCAGCGCTGCATGACGAGCACCACCGCGACCGGCGGGATCAGCGCCAGCACCGCCGTCGCCATGACCTTGTTCCATTCGGTGGCGGTGTCGACGCCGACCATCTTGACGATGCTGATGACCACCGTGTCGAGCTTCGGATCGGTCGCGACCAGCAGCGGCCACAGGTACTGGTTCCAGCCGTAGACGAACAGGATCACGAACAGGGCCGCGATGTTGGCGCCCGAGACCGGGATCAGGATGTCCCGCAGGAAGCGCAGGGGGCCGGCCCCGTCCATGCGCGCCGCCTCCACGAGCTCGTCCGGAACCGCGAGGAACGTCTGCCGGAACAGCAGCGTCGCCGTGGCGGAGGCGACGAGGGGAATCGTCAGCCCCGTGAAGCTGTTGATGAGGTCGAGGGAGGACATGACCTGGAAGGTCGGGATCAGCCGCACCTCCACCGGGAGCATCAGCGTCAGGAAGATCAGCCAGAAGGCGGTCATGCGGAAGGGGAAGCGGAAGAAGGTGACGGCGTAGGCCGAGGGCAGCGACAGGGCGATCTTTCCGAACGCGATCGCCAGCGCCATCGCGGCCGAGACGAGCAGCGAGCGCCACACCGGCCCGGCCCCCGCCGACCCGTTCACCAGCACGTCGCGGTAGACGCCGAGGCCGGAGAGGCTCGGGACGAGCGAGACCTCGCCGCGGGCGATCGCGGCCGAATCCTGGGTCGAGCCCGCGACGGCGATCCAGATCGGCAGGGCGAACAGCAGGATCGCCAGGATCAGCACGGCATGCGGGATCAGGGCGGGCATCCTCCGGCGCATCAGGTGGCGGCCTTTCGCCCGAGGAACCGGAACTGCAGGGCGCAGAGGACGATGACGCCGGCCATCAGCACCACGGACTGCGCGGAGGACGAGCCGACGTTCGCGTTGACCACGCCGTCGAGGTACACCTTGAGGACGAGCGTCTGGGTCGACTGGCCCGGCCCTCCGCCGTTCACCGCGTAGACGGTCGCGAAGGTGTCGAAGGCCGCGTAGACGAGGTCGACCACGAGCAGGAAGTAGACCGTCGGCATCAGCAACGGCAGGACGATGGTGCGGAACCGGCGGACGCCGCGGGCGCCGTCGATGCGAGCCGCCTCGATGATCGTCTTCGGGATGGCCTGGAGGCCCGCCAGGAAGAAGATGAAGTTGTAGCTGACCTGCTTCCAGGCGGCGGCCAGCACCACGAGCGCCATGGCCTGCGTGCCGTCGAGCTTGTAGTCCCAGGCGATCCCGATCCGGTTCAGCCAGGCCCCGACGAGGCCGATCTGCGGGTGGAACATCAGCACCCACAGCACCGCCGCCATGGCCGGCGCCACCGCGTAGGGCCAGATCAACATCGTGCGGTAGAAGGCGCGCCCGCGGATCTCGGTGTCGGCCAGGACCGCGAGCACCAGCGCCACGCCCATCGCGATGGCGGTCACGCAGGCGCAGAACACCAGCGTCCGCCCGATCGCGGCGAGGTAGAGCGGATCGCCGAACAGGTCGGCGAAGTTGTCGAGGCCGACGAACTCGGTGCTGGTGCCGAAGGCGTCCTCGCGCTCCAGGCTCGACGTGATCGCCTGGAGGGCCGGCCACAGGAAGAAGACGCCGGTCAGCACCAGTTGCGGCAGGATCAGCAGCGCCGGGAGCACCCGGCCTGGGAACAGCGTCCGTCGTTCCATGTGGGGAGTGCCTTGGTCGGGACTGCCTTGCGCCGGTCCGCCGCGTCAGCCGCGTCAGCCGCGCGCGGATTTCTGGAAGTCGCGCAGCACGCGGTTCCCGCGCGCGACGGCGCCGTCCATGGCCGATTGCGCGGTCTGCTGGCCCTGGAGCGCCTTCTCGATCTCCTCGTAGAGGATCGCGCGGATCTCCGGCAGGCGGCCGAGGCGCAGGCCGCGCGAGTTCGGGGTCAGCTCCCCGCGGGAGAGCTGCCGCGCCGGAACGTCGGTGCCGGGATTCCTGTCGAAGTAGCCCGCCTGCTTCGTGGCCTCGTAGCCGGCCAGCGTCACCGGGACGTAGCCGGTGTTCTGGGCGTAGAGGGCGACCTGCTCGGGCTTCGCGAGGAAGGCGTAGAAGGCCGCAACGCCCTTGTACTCGGCCTCGCTGCGCTTGGGCGCCGTCATCGCCCACAGGCTGGCGCCCCCGATGATCGAGTTGTTCGGCCGCGGGTTCAGCGCCGGCTCGGTCGGCAGGAAGGCCTCGGCGTACCGGAACTTGGCGTTCTTGACGATGTCGGCGCGGCCCGAGGACGAGCCGAAGCCGATCGCGGCCTGCCCGGAATAGAAGACCGCGTCGGGCGCGCCGTCGCGGCCGGCATACTTGAAGGCGCCGTCCTTCGAGAGGTCGAGGAAGCGCTGGAGCTGATCGACGAAGGGCTTGGTGTTGATGAGCAGTTCCGCGCCGAGGCCGTCATAGCCGTCGTTCTCGGTGGCGTAGGCGAGGTTCTGGATCGCGGCGTATTCCTCGAACTGGATCCAGGTCATCCAGGCCGAGGTGCTGGCGATGGGCGTGGCCGCCTTCGACGCGAGGGTGCGGGCCGCCTTGGCGAAGTCGTCGTAGGTGGCCGGCGGCTTGTCCGGGTCGAGCCCCGCCTTCTCGAAGGCGTCGCGGTTGTACCACATCACCGCCGTCGAGGAGTTGAACGGCATCGAGGCGAGCTTGCCGTCGGGCAGGCTGTAGTATCCACGCACGCCGGGGATGTAGGCCTTGGGATCGAGGGCGAGGCCGGTCTCCTCCGCGAGCTTCCAGGCCGGCTTGATGGCGGGGCCCGCCTGCAGCATCGTGCCCGTGCCGACCTCGAAGATCTGGACGACGTGCGGCGCCTTGCCCGCGCGGTAGGCCGCGATCGCCGCCGTCAGCGTCTCGGGATAGGTGCCCTTGAACACCGCCTCAAGGGTGACCTCGGACTGGCTCGCGTTGAAGTCGCGCGTCAGCCGCTCGACCTCCTCGCCGTTCGCGCCCGACATCGCGTGCCAGAGCACGATGGGCGTCCTGTCCGCGGCCGAGACGGAGGCCGAGGGGCGAAGCGCCGTCCACGCGGCGAGGCCGCCGACGCCGGCCAACAGGACGCGACGATCCATCCAAAACCCTCCCGGCGGCGGGATCGACCTGCCCGTTGACGTCGGGCTTGAAGCGCGATCCCGCGGCGGCATCGCACCGGACGGCGCGACGCTCGTGCATTCATCATGCACGGACCGGCGAACGGAATAAAGCGCCCTGCGGCGCGGTCCCGTGATTTGGCCTCGGACCTCCGAGGTGCCGTCCCGGTCGGTTTGCCGACTTCACGTCCGCGCTCGGAGGCGACATCGGCTCATCCCGCATCGCAGCACCCGCTCGCAACGATCGATTGGTTTCATTGCTGTATTCCGTTGGCTTCTCAAGACGCCGCGACGCTTGACGCTGGGATGTCGGGCGTGCCCTCCTGGGTTCAACAATAACCGATCTCGGAGGACCGCCCGCCATGGCCTCGACCCGGTGCTGCATCCTCACGGCCGCGCTCGGCCTCGCCATCTCGGCGGGCTCCGCGTTCGCCGAGCCGATCCACGTCAAGGTCGGCATCCTCAACGACATGTCCGGCGTCTACGCCGACACCGGCGGCAAGGGCTCCGTCGTCGCCGCCCAGATGGCGGTCGAGGACTTCGCCAAGGTAAACCGGGACGTGCAGGTCGAGGTCGTCGCCGCCGACCATCAGAACAAGCCCGACATCGGCGCCGCCGTGGCGCGACAATGGTACGACCGCGACGGCGTCGACGCGATCCTCGACGTTCCCACCTCCTCGGTGGCCCTGGCGGTCAGCCAGGTCACGCGCGAGAAGAACAAGGTCTTCATCGATTCAGGGGCCGGGACCACAGAGCTGACGGGTAAGCAGTGCTCGCCGAACACGATCCAGTGGACCTACGACACCTACGCCCTGTCGCACGGCACGGCCGGCGCCATGCTCGAGCGCGGCGGCGACGCGTGGTACTTCCTCACCGCCGACTACGCGTTCGGCCTCTCCCTGCAGAACGAGGCCACCGCGGTGATCGAGAAGGGCGGTGGCCGCGTCCTGGGTTCGGCCCGCGTGCCGTTCCCCGCCACCGATTTTTCGTCGTTCCTGCTTCAGGCGCAGTCCTCGGGCGCGAAGGTGGTCGGGCTGGCCAACGCCGGCGGCGACACGATCAACGCGATCAAGCAGGCGCACGAGTTCGGGCTGACCGATAGCGGGCAGAAGCTCGCCGCGCTGCTGATCTACGTCGTCGACGTGCACGCGATCGGCCTGCAGACCGCGCAGGGCCTGGTGCTGACGGAGTCGTTCTATTGGGATCTCAACCCGGGTGGCCTGCCCCCATTCGGTGGCCCAGGTTCGAAGTTAGTGCATCGTCGGCCGTGTGACGATGGCGGGGTGAGCGAGCGGCGCTGATCTGCTCGGTTCCGTTGGCCAGATGACGACCTCCGGTGCAGG